>JAHECZ010000026.1 GCA_024641475.1 Gammaproteobacteria bacterium | reverse complement strand
CACCCCCAAGAAAAAGTTAAACCAACTTGCTATCCAGATGTAGAGTAATAAATACATCCCTGTTCTGTTATTTATAAAACTTATTTTATAATTCGATTCAACAAGCAATTTACCTGCTATTGAGCTTTACCATGCGCTGAAAATCAAGACAAAAACCCAATCAGTTCGAACGATTATATGAGACAAGTCTCAATAGTCAAGCGCCAAAAAATGATACTTTTCTTTTCGAATTCAATTTTGGCACATCTCATTTTGCTGATATATCGCAGCAACATTGATCTCACATTCCACCTGCGGCGTCTGGCATTTCTGTCAGAAAAATAATCAATAATATTGTGTCGAGTTTCATCATTAAAATGTCACGACATACCCATCATTCATATGAATCACGGCAACTTGCTTCGGTCGACTAATTGACATAGTAGGACATTTGTCCTACATTTAGCTCCAGTCTAGGACGGCCGTCCTATTTAATTATCTTAACTAAGGGAGAACTTCATGTCTGTTGATTTGTTTGAGCCATTTCAATTGGGTGATTTGACTTTGTCCAACCGGATGGTCATGGCGCCCATGACGCGCAATCGCGCCGATGAACATAATGCTGTCACGCCCCTGACCGTCACGTACTATCAACAACGCGCTACCGCTGGATTGATCATTACCGAAGCCACGCAGGTGTCGCCCGCTGGCGTGGGCTATCCCGCCACACCAGGAATACACAGTGAGACGCAAGTCACCGCATGGCGCAAGGTAACCGATGCGGTGCATGCGCTGGGTGGCCGGATATTTTTACAACTGTGGTATACCGGCCGTATCTCACATCCCAGTTTATTACCCGATAACGCCACGCCGGTTTCTGCGTCAGCAATTCGTCCTGACGGTCAGGCCGTGACCTATTCCGGCATGCAGGATTATGTGACGCCACGTGCACTGAACATTGAAGAAATACCGCATATTGTCGCGCAATTCAAACACGGCGCCACCCAGGCCAAACGCGCCGGGTTTGATGGTGTGGAAGTACATGCTGGCAATGGTTACTTGATCGATCAGTTTTTGCGTGATGGCAGTAATCACCGTAGCGATGCCTATGGTGGCAATTTGCCAAATCGCATGCGTTTATTAAACGAGGTTTTGGATGCCATCTGTGAAGTCTGGCCGGCACAACGGGTTGGGGTGCGTTTTAGCCCGGAAAACAAATTCAATTCCATGTCGGATTCCGATCCGCAGGCGCATTTTGGCTATTTCACAGCGCAGTTGAGTACGCGAAAACTGGCGTATCTGCATGTGCTCGAAGGTGACATGCAAGGCAAGACCAGTGCGATGAATTATCGTGAGTTACGCATAAAGTTCGCCGGACCGTATATGGCCAACAATGGTTACGACCGGGTTCGAGCTGAAACAGCGTTGCGCGGTAATGCGGCCGATTTGATTGCGATTGGCGTACCCTTCCTGGCGAATCCGGATCTGGTGCGACGTTATAAAGAGGATTTACCCCTGAATACAGCGGATCAGGCCAGCTTTTATGGCGGTAACGAGCATGGTTATACGGATTACCCTTTTTATAAAAAGGAAACTGAAGTAGCATAACGTCAGGCAAAACTGGCCGGGCTGGCCTGCCCGGCCAGCTTTTTATGTTACAACCAGGGCTGATATTGATGACCGACAAGGACACTCGCGAGCGCATTGTTGAAGCAGCCGACCAGCTGTTTTATCAGCAAGGCTATGAACAGACTTCATTCAGCGATATCGCGGATGCGGTGCAGATTTCGCGCGGCAATTTTTATTATCACTTCAAAACCAAAGACGATATCCTGCAGGCCGTCATTGATACACGCCTGGCAACATTACAACAGATCCTGACGCGCTGGGATGAGGAAATACCGCAACCCGCGGAACGCATCCTGCAATACATCGATGTTTTGATTACCAACCAGGCCAACATCAAACATTACGGTTGTCCGGTCGGCACGCTGTGTTCAGAACTTGCCAAACTACGCCATGCCTCACAAGTCGAAGCTAATGCGTTGTTTGCCATGACACGCAACTGGTTAAGCGAACAATTCACTCTGCTGGGCCACAAGGCGAAAGCAAATAATCTCGCCATGCATTTGATCGGTCGTGGCCAGGGTATCGCGACCTTGGCCAATGTATTTTACGATGAGCAATTTCTCAAGCAGGAAGTGCAGGAACTACGCGACTGGTTGCAG
The DNA here is from genome assembly GCA_024641475.1 of Gammaproteobacteria bacterium. Taxonomy (GTDB): domain Bacteria; phylum Pseudomonadota; class Gammaproteobacteria; order UBA6429; family Thiohalophilaceae; genus JACQBC01. The sequence goes on along the minus strand of JAHECZ010000026.1, from coordinate 34,222 downwards.
TCATTAACCGTTACAAAAAAAACCAAACCAAAAAAACGCCCGGGCTGAGGAGTGTCGACCCGGGCGTAGCATGCTGCTGGGCTAAATTAAACGGCTACGTTATATATTTTAGTAGTGCCATTAATGGTGATGGTCACCACGTAGTTGACACCATCTGTGGAAATCGTGGCAGTGTCACCATTCGCGGCTGTGAGCGTCATCGTTCCTGACACGGGTTTGCCTGTCGCATCGTCGATCACCCAATTGTTGTACGTGACCTCAATCCAGCCACCACCAGGATAATTAATGTGGGTCACGCCGGATGCGACGGTAGTGTATGTTCCATCATCGGTGACCATTGGCAACCCAATCACTCTGACATCGTTGATCAGATAAGAAGTGATGGTGGTCTGGTTATTGACATCGATACTGCCGACGTAATTGAACGGGCCATAGGTTGTACCACTATTGATAAATGTAAAGTTGCTGGCAGACAGGCTGAACGCATAATCGCTGGTGCTGAGATAGCGGCTAAAGTTAAACGCAATTGTACCATTGAATTGAAACCCGGGCACAAACTCGCAATTTGTAAAGCTGAGCATGAAACTGTCACCGGCCCTCAGTCCAGTGCTACTGCTGAGAGTATAAGTAACATCCAAACGGCTATTTGCATTGGCACATGAGACTGTAGCGCTCTGCGTACCAACGGGGACAGAACCCGATGCCAGTACGTTATTAATATTAGTGACCAACTGGTTTATCGGAATATTATTCGAATTACTGGCACTGCGTAGCGACGCAATGGCTGCCACGCTGGTTTTGGACAGATCATTCGCCGTGGCTTGGGAATTCGTGATGCCTGCCGTGGGAGTACCTGCTACCGGTGGTGGTGGAATCGGTGCAGGCCCGCTATTACCGCCGCCCCCGCCACACGCACTCAGTATTAATGTTGCCACTACGATACTAATTAGATAATTCTTCATGACTCCCCTCTCCTTTTTAATTCTGACTCTTATATATAGGCTTTATGACTTACATTGAGCTGAATATTTAATGATTCCTGCAATCGCGTCAAGTCCGTCGCGCGAATGAATTGCCAGATGATTCACAAATCAGAAAATCAGGAACGACGAAGATGAATTACGTGGTTAAACAGAGCTAATAATCTAACAATTAATGTGGCTTATCGTTCAGATTTGAATCGTTGCGGGTTTAAGGTAGGTGGCGGTCACGTTATATAACTGCTGGCGATCGATCGGTTTGGTGATAAAGTCATCGCAGCCAACTTGTTTACAGTGGGCCCGATCTTCCAGCGTGGCATTGGCAGTCAGCATCACGATCGGTTTGGTGTAACCGGCCGCACGCAGTTGCCGTATTGCATCGATACCGGAGACACCCGGCATTTGCATATCCATATAGATAAGATCGTAGTGGTGTTGCTGTGCCTGTGTCACCGCGCTGGCACCATTATCCACAATGCTAACCGTTGCCCCCATGATTTCCAGGAAGCGCTGAATGATTTTCTGGTTTATTTCATTGTCTTCGACTAACAAAATAGTGCCGGATAATTTCGGCGATGCGGACACGCTGCTCGCATTCGTCGGGGCAGATGTCGATTTGTTATTCGCGGAAATGAAACGCACCGGCATGGTTTGCAGTTGCAATGACAATTCAAATTCCGATCCTTTGCCTGCCTCACTATGTACAAGCAATTTGCCATTGAGCAACCCAGCCAGGCGCTGTGATAAAGACAGGCCCAGGCCGGTGCCGCCATAACGGCGCGTAATGCTGGCATCCGCTTGTTTAAAAGGTTTAAAAATCTGCGCAATCTGCTCTTCGGTCATGCCGATACCGTTGTCGCTGACAATAAATTTCATCTCATTCTGAACCTGATCATAACGAACTTCAATTTTAACTGTGCCGACGTTGGTGAACTTGATTGCATTACTGCATAGATTTAACAGCACCTGTTTTAATCGTAATGGGTCAGTGGTAATTTGCTCTGGTAACGGATAGGCATAATTCACCACCAGCGCAAGATTTTTTCGTTGCGCCAGCCCACTCACAATGGCTGTCACCTCGTCTACCAGTTGCAGCGGGTTATATACCGACTGCTCAATATCCAGTTCACCGGCTTCAATCTTGGAAAAATCCAGAATATTATTGATTAAATGTAAAAGATGTTCGCTGCTGCTGCGAATCGAGCGCAATGATTCGATACGTTGCTCCATTGTTTGATCATCATCCAACGCGGCATCGCTAAAACCGATGATCGAAGTCAGCGGGGTACGAATCTCATGACTCATATTGGCAAGGAAGGCACTCTTGGCGTAATTCGCGGCCTCGGCTGCCTCTTTCGATTTTGTTAATTCTTCGGCTTCAATCTGGCGTTCCATCATCACACTAATCCAGCTGCCGATGAGTTTGACCAGATCCTTATCGGCCTCGGTAAAGGCGCGTTGCACTGGAGCTCGATTGGAAAAATTCACTGTACCGAATTTTTCACCGAACACATTGATACTGCATCCAATATAGGATTGAATTCCCAGATATTTTGCAGCGGGCGTATCTTTATATTCCGACTCGGCGACATGGCTGATGGCAATGGTATCGGGTGCTGCGAAAGTCACCTGACAAAAAGTTTTATCCAATGGAAATATGACACCGCGTTTAATTGGCAGATTTGTTAATGTGATGGTATTAAGAAATTCGGATATATTTTGCGCGGGGTCTTGCCGCCCGACCTTGCCAATTTCGGTTCCCAGAAACGTGCATCCCAGACGCAAGCTGGCATCGATTTGTTCATCGAAGCTCAAGTCAGGCCGGGAAATAATCTCGTGCAAGGCGCGAATGCGACGCCCCTGCTCCAATAAAGCCGCTTCATTATTTATGGTCATGGAATATTTGCTGGCTCAGGTCATTACTGTATGTTGCGCAGTGTCCTCACTGCATTACTCTCATTAACAAGAGATAGCTACTGTATCGGCAGTTTATCCCTATTTTAAAACTAAGTGATTAAATATAACGCCGACTGACTGCCACTGTGTTGTAGCAATATCTTATGCTTATTTTTTGTGATATTCATCACGGATATTCCCGATGGCAACCAGGTTGAGGAACATCATCAGCGCCCTGTCTGTACCAACCCAGACGCTGCTTGTCAGAATATTGATTTAAAAGACAATATTTTGTCGACCGTACCGGTTTAAGATCACACGCTGATGGCTAGCCGTGAAGCATTTGGCAGATTAAGCTGTATACCATTCACAGTTTTGCACTAAGGAAATGATCCCTGGCTAAATATGCCGATATCTTGAATAACCTTACACCAACGTGGACCGTCTTATGGAATTGGAATGGATATTTCGCAGCCTGGTAGACAATACCAATGATGTGATCATGGTCATGGATGCCACCCCGCTGGATGATGGGGGACCCCGTATTGTCTATGTTAATCCAGCCTTTGAACGCCTGATGGGCTACTCCGCAGAGGAAGTCATTGGTCAAAATCCCAAGATCCTGCAAGGTGAAGGGACGGATGACAAGACCCGTTACAAGATCCGCCAGGCCATGCGGCAACACAAGGGAATTCGCACCGAAATCCTTAATTACGACAAACAGGGCAACGAGTTGTGGCTGGATATCAATCTGGTGCCCTTGTATGACGAACACGGCAAGCTGGCCTACTATGCCGCAATCGAACGCGACCTGACGGATCACAAACGCAAGCAGTCACGGCTGGAAGACATGGCAACGACGGACAGCCTCACCGGTTTGCTCAATCGTCAGGCCTTCATGCAACGCGCGGATAAAGAATACGTGCGCACTAAAAAATATTCGCGACCACTCTCGGCGGTGATGATCGATGTGGATCATTTCAAATCCATCAATGATCAATATGGCCATTCAGTCGGTGATGAAGTGCTGCGCGCCATGAGCAAGATATGTCAATTGAGTTTGCGCGGCTCGGATGTGTTAGGCCGGATCGGTGGTGAAGAATTTGTGTTGCTGTTACCGGACACACCGGAAGCAAGCGCAATCTACGTCGCCGAACGCATGCGCGAACATCTGGTGATGACACCAATTGACATTGATGGCATGAAATTAAAAATCACGGCGAGTTTTGGTGTCGCCACAATGCGCGAGAATGATATTAATTTCACTTCGTTATTGGAGCGCGCCGACGTAGCCATGTACGATGCCAAACATGGCGGTCGCAATCAAGTTAAATCGGCGGCATAATCAGTAGTAATTTACTCAGATACTATATTAGCAGCCAGTAATGTGCTGATAATTCTATTCAGCATTTCCTCTTCTTGCACCAACACTGTACATCCTAACTTCTTCTGCATTATGATTGCGCATCATTTGTGGGAATTCACCTACAGTTGATCAGTAAAGTGATCATCGCCTGTCTGGAATGATCAGATCATTAGAAAACCGCTGGTTGTACAGACGTATGCGCGCAAGTGCAAACGTCGCAAGAAGCTTACTGTACACATCCAGGAACCCGCACAAAACAACCACAACAACCCATCACGGGAGGCACTTACAATGAGTAACAATGCAAGCGAGTATTGGAAGGCGAATTTGCGCCTGGTATCCATCTTGTTAGTTATCTGGTTTGTATGTTCGTACCTGTTTGGCATTATCCTGGTCGACACACTCAATAAGATTCACATCGGCGGTGTTGGCCTGGGTTTCTGGTTTGCGCAGCAAGGTTCGATCTATACCTTCCTGATCCTGATCTTCGTCTACGCCAAAATGATGACCAAGATCGATCGTAAATTTGATGTTCACGAAGATTAAGGGGGCGCTATGGATCTCAAAACATTAACTTATATTACGGTCGGCGGTTCGTTCCTGCTATATATCGGCATTGCTATCTGGGCTCGCGCCCGCACTACCGGTGAGTTTTATGTGGCTGGTAAAGGCGTGCATCCGGTGGCCAATGGGATGGCGACGGCCGCTGACTGGATGTCGGCAGCCTCATTCATCTCCATGGCAGGCTTGATTGCCTTTAAAGGTTACGATGCGTCGGTATATCTGATGGGTTGGACGGGTGGGTATGTGTTGCTGGCGATGTTACTGGCACCCTATCTGCGTAAGTTCGGCAAGTTCACGGTACCGGAATTCATCGGTGAACGATACTACTCACAAGCAGCGCGTATTGTGGCAGTCATTTGTTTGATTGTCGCATCGATTACATACGTAATCGGCCAGATGAAAGGTGTCGGTGTGGCCTTTTCGCGCTTCCTGGAAGTGGATTTCACCCACGGTGTGTTGATTGGTATGGCGATTGTGTTTTTCTACGCGGTGTTAGGCGGCATGAAAGGCATTACCTATACGCAGATCGCGCAATATGTAGTGCTGATTTTTGCTTACACCATTCCGGCCATCTTCATTTCATTGCAACTGACCGGTAATCCAATCCCCCAATTGGGCTTGAGTAGCAGCATGGCCGATCACAGTATGTACATGATGGACAAACTCAATCTGGTGATCACGGATTTGGGGTTTGAGAAATACACTGAGATGAAAGGGACTTCCCTTAATCTGGTGCTACTCACTCTGTCGCTGATGATCGGTACCGCTGGTTTACCACATGTGATTATTCGCTTTTTCACGGTACCGAAAGTAGCCGACGCACGTATCTCCACGTTTTGGGCCCTGGTGTTCATTGCAATTCTGTACACCACCGCGCCGGCCGTGGGATCGATGGCTCGTTTGAATCTCACCACCACCATTCAAACCGGTGAAGTGGGTCAACCAACCGCGAACCTGATGTACGAACAACGCCCATCCTGGTTCAAGAACTGGGAAAAAACCGGGCTGTTGAAATTCGAAGACAAAAACGGTGATGGTCGGATTCAATACTATAACGACAAGAATAAGGACTTCGCCGCCAAAGCCGCCGGTTGGGGCTGGAAAGGCAATGAGATGACCACGATCGACAACGACATTATGGTGTTGGCGAATCCGGAAATTGCCAGTTTGCCCAATTGGGTGATCGCATTGGTGGCCGCTGGCGGTCTGGCCGCGGCGTTATCCACAGCAGCTGGATTGTTGTTGGCAATTTCTTCGTCGATCTCACATGACTTGCTCAAAGGTGTGTTTAAACCGGATATTTCGGAAAAACACGAGTTACTTGCAGGTCGTTTTGCGATGGCGGGTGCCATTATTATTTCGGGTTACCTCGGGATGCATCCACCGGGCTTCGCGGCGCAAGTCGTGGCATTAGCCTTCGGTTTGGCAGCCTCGTCGATTTTCCCGGCACTCATGTTGGGCATCTTCTATAAAAAGATGAACAACACGGGCGCAGTAGTGGGCATGTTAACTGGTCTGTCGGTGACGTTGGTGTACATCTTTATCTACAAAGGCTGGTTCTTTATTCCTGGCAGCAATAACCTGCCGAATGATGCCGCCAACTGGTGGATGGGGATTCAACCCGAATCGTTTGGGGCTGTCGGTGCACTGTTGAACTTTATCGTGGCCTTCGTAGTTGCGAAGCTTACGACGCCTCCACCTGATCATATCCAGCATTTGGTGGAAGATATCCGTGTTCCCAAAGGTGCCGGTGCGGCAACCAGTCACTAAATACTATCAAACTTCAGTTAAAGCCCCGCAATGCGGGGCTTTTTTTTCCCTGGATGGTTTGTTGTACACGAGGTGTACGTTACACTTTGTAGAGGTCCAATGCTGAGTCTTTATGCAGATCGAACTCAAAGAGATACGTGACTTTCTTGCCAGCCATGCGCCGTTTAATCGCCTGGCGGCGGACCTGCAGGATAATTTACCGCGGCAAATCATTATTCGGTATTTACGCCGCGGCAGTGACTTTCCCCCAACCGATCTGACTTCGCCACACCTGTTATTGCTACGCACCGGTGCCGTCGAACTGCGCGATGCCGGCGATAATCTGATGGATAAACTCGCGGAGGGGGACAGCTATGTTGAGGCATGTCGTAACTCATCACCCGCGGTGAAGTGGCATGGTACGACGGTTGAAGATAGTCTGGTTTACCTGATCCCTTGCACCACGGTACAACAGTTATGTTCCAACTCCCCTGCCTTCAAGGAATATTTTTCCGAATCCTTGCGTGAGCGTATGCAACAGGCTGTTACCTCCACCCAGTCACAGCTGGCTGGTGATGTCGCGATGAATTTACCGGTCCATGAGCTTACCTATCGACCGCCCGTCATGGTGGAATATACAGGCAGCATCCAACAAATCGCCAAAACCATGACGCAGGAAAAAGTATCTTCGGTGTTAGTGATGCAGGCAAATAAATTAGTTGGCCTGGTGACCGATCGCGATCTGCGCGAACGCTGTCTGGCCGGCGATATCAGCCGGCAACAACCCATCAGCGAGATCATGACCACGCCGGTCATTACGATTGAAGATCATGCGTTGTTATCCGAAGCCCTGTTATTGATGACGCGTCATCGCCTGCATCATCTACCGGTGCTCAGCGGTGAGAATCCGATCGGTAATCTCACCGCCAGCGATATCATTCGACATTTGAGTACCAATGCGGCCTTTATTGCCACCGATATTGGCAAAGCCAATTCGATCGACGCCCTGGTTAAAATCAGTCTACGCCTGCCGGAATTGCAATTACAACTCGCCAATAGCAACACCACAGCACGGCAAATTGGTGAAGTGATTTCTTCTGTGACGGATCTCATCACGCAACGCCTGTTGCAATTGGCTGAGGCTGAATTTGGCCCACCACCGGTTGGCTACGTTTGGGTAGCCAGTGGTTCGCAGGCACGTGGTGAGCAAACTTCACATTCGGATCAGGACAACGCCTTGATCATCGATGACGCCGTGCAGCCTGCACACGCGGATTATTTTACCCAACTCACACAATACGTCTGCGATGGACTAAATAGCTGTGGCTATGTGTATTGCCCAGGTAATGCCATGGCATCCAATCCACAATGGCGCCAACCCTTACATAGCTGGCTGAATTATTTCACGACCTGGATTGAACGACCCGAGCGCATGGCGCTGATGTTATCGAGCATCTTTTTTGACCTCCGTCCAATCTACGGTGAAACGACGTTATTTGATCGATTACAACAAGCCGTACTGGCAAAAACCCAGGCCAATCGAATTTTTATTGCCCATATGGTTGCCAATGCGCTAACCCATCAGCCACCGCTGGGGTTTTTCCGCAATTTTGTACTGGTCCATGATGGCGAACACAATCATACCCTCGATATCAAGCATCGTGGCCTGGTGTGTATTGTCGATCTGGCACGTATTTATGCATTGGAAAACGGCATCGGTGCCGCAAACAGTACGGACCGGCTCAAGGCGGCGATTGTTGCAGGGGCATTGAGTCATGAGATGGGTGAGAATCTCATCGATGCATTGGAATTTATCGCCAGCTTGCGGATTCAGCATCAAGCCATGCAAATCCGCCGTGGTGATAAAGCAGATAATTTTCTTCCGCCGACGGAGCTCTCCGGTCTGGAACGCCAACACCTCAAGAATGCCTTTGCGATAATCAATACAATGCAGGAAGTGCTCGACAATCGGCATCAGGCCAGTCGCTTAACTTAATCATGTGGTCGGCATTTTTCAGCAAGAACCGTCAACGTCACCGCATACTCGCGCGCATGACACCCGGGCCATTACGTGATTATTTTGCTGTGCCGTTTCCGGAAAAAAATACCGCACTGTGTGACACACCGATAGTAGCACTGGATTTTGAAACCAGTGGGCTTGATCCACATCAGCACCATTTGGTCAGTGTCGGTCTGGTTGCCATCAATTCATTAGCCATCGAACTGGGCAGCGCCTGGCATCAGATCGTCTTTAGCAAACATGGCATGACCGAACAGAGTGCGGTGTTGCATCAGATTACCGATGATACATTGCGGCATGGCATGGATATTCAGCAATTGATGCCGTTATTGTTGCAGCAGCTCACCGGTAAGGTGCTGCTGGTGCATCACGCCGCGCTGGAATTACAATTCCTGAATAACATCTGTCAGCGGCTCTATCAGCAGCCGTTTCTCATACCGTATATCGATACGGAAATACTGGCGCGACGTCGCCACGCGCGTCGAGATCAACCGACCCGGGCCGGGGATTTACGCTTGTTTGCCTTACGGGAACAGTATCATCTGCCGGTCTCTGCCGCGCACAACGCCTTGAATGATGCGTTGGGAACAGCAGAATTATTTCTTGCCTTGATTGCAGAAATCGCGCCGCGAGGTGATGCGCGTCTGGCTGATGTACTCTGTGGTTAAGATTAGTTTAATCGTCGTAAGTTATATTTATTTCTTGCGCTGATTGAGCGCCCGCAAAAATCGCTCGGCCAGGCGGAATGAACCCCAATAGCCAAATTCCCGCCCGCGCGTCGCCTGGACTGTGGCAATGACTAACACCAGAAAAAAATACGCCAGCAACGATAACGTGATTAAAGACATGATCTGCTGAGCCTGTGGTGTTGCAATATGTGACTGCGCCAATAACAAGCGCACGATGAGGCTGGAAAAGATAATGACAAACTGAATGGTAAAAGCCATATCCATGGTACGCAACGCCACTCCCATCGCAAAAGGCTTGTTGAGCGAACGAAACAATACATAAAGCATAAACGGTAACAGGGTACTGGCCATCGGGTGCACAAAAACACCGGCAAATGCCAGTAACGGTGCCAGTGGTGCATATTGTCGATCGGCGGGTTGTATCATTTGCCGAATATGCCTTTAAGCTTGTCTTTCACCTTTTGCTTCTCGGCCGTTACTTTTTCATCGGTCCTGGCCTTGAGCTCGGCCTTCTTCTCTGCCATTTTAGCCTTGGCTGCGTCCTTGAATTTGTCAATTTCCTGCCCGATAGCGCTTTTTTGTATTTCTGATCGGGCGAATTCAGTCAGGCGAGTGAGGATCTGGCGGGCGATCTGTGCCGGTGTACCATTGAGATTATTCATTTCCAGCTTCGGCAGTTTCAGATCATATTGTTTATCTTTGAGGGGTACGATGGTTGCGTGCAATGCAGCATCCTCCAGCACCACATGCCGAACAAATAATACGATTGGCTTGCCAGTAGCGGGCTTCTGTGTACCGCTGGTTGAGCGCGAACTGTTGCCCGGGCCAAGCAGATTATCCTTGAGTATATTGAGATTCCCCAGTTTGTCGGCGTTCATTTCATAGGTGATTTGCGGAGCTATGATCCGTATTTCATCAATAGCGATTTTTTTGTCGGTCAATGCTTTCGTGTTGATGGCCAGATGAATCTCACCCAGTGAAAAAGCGTCAGGTGCAGCAAATCCTGTTGGATTGGCGATAGTTAGTCCATTGATCGTGCCTGTACCACCACCCAGCGATATATGTACCTTGGCGACACGTACCGCTGTCCTGGTGGCTTCACTGCCGTATTTTTCGATAGCGGCTTTCACCAGCGCATCAAGATTGGTCACGACATAATAGACGCCACCACCGACAGCCAGGAGCACGATCGCAATAAGTCCCAGGATTATTTTGTTACGCGTTTTCATGACCATTTATTGCCTCTTCATCGCGAAATAGGCCGTTATCATACCCAGTTATAGTCTCGATAATCCAGTTCCAGGCGAATTTGTGACAGCAAACTGCTCAATAGCACTGACTTGGCATGAACCTTGTAAGGAATACTGAGGAATAATCAATCCGGAGGTGTTCCATGACGGTAGTGGATTATTGCGCTGGGTTGGATGGTACCTTGTCCACCAACAACAAATTATTGATTGAAAATATGCTGCATGGCGGTGATGCACCGACCTGGAAAATGGCACGCGACATCGTTATCAGCCCCCTGCCCCTGATGACCCTGGGAATGGCTGTGAAGCGCATTAGCCGTAATGTACTGACAGAAGCAATTCCTGATCCGTTCACAATTTACCGTGCACTGCGTTTTAGCATGACGCGCAGTACGCAATTCCAGGAGCATCCTGAACCATTTGATATTGAATCGTAAGCAATCAATATTCGATTGCAAAAATAATATCGCCACCGGTAATCGATTGATTGCTACGGTAACCGCTTTCAGTCTGGATTTGAACATTCCTGGAAAGCTGATAACGCAACTGCACAATGTTGCTCGATTCGACAATCCCGGTAAAATAACGGATATATAACCGTGGCGATAGATATTTGCCGACCACCAGTGCTGTTTGGGTGCTGGTTTGACCAGCCTCAACACGTAATTCATCCAATCCCAAACGTCCACCTATATCGCGTGCCAACAAATCGCCGCCCATGACGCCCATTGCGGTTGTGGCATCGCGCACCGATTGACCTTCCGTTGTGGTCGCCTGATTCAATGGATGTCCCAATAATAAATACGCCAGGGCATCTGACTCACCCATCGCGGGTTCAGAGAATATTGTTAACTCCGGTTTTTTTAAAGTACCCTTGACGCGGACACCCGCCGTGACATCATTAATCACACGTGTAGCCTCAACATCGATACCCGGATCATCCAGGACACTATTGGCATAGATCAAACGGCCATGCGTAATTGTCAGATTCTGGCCACGCATGTAATACACACCATCAAGAATACTCACTTCCCCCTGACCGACGGAAAGTTTGCCGGGCTCGTCGAGTAACAACAAACTACCCGCCAATTTTCCGCTGACACCAAAACCATCAAAATCCACCAATTTACCCAGCTGCACACGTACACGCGTGGATATTTTCCAGCGTTCCTCGCGGTTTAGTGTCGGCTCGCCATTGGTGATGTTCACATCGCTGGATACAGGCACACTACCATCAGATAATTTGCCTGGACGTAAACGAGCGCGGGGTATCGCCACGTCACCGCTGATTTGAATGGTATTTTTAACAATCTTTATATCCAGATCGGGCTTAATAATAACGAGCGCCTGTGGTGTATTACTGATTACCAGATCGTCCCCACCAAGATGTATTTGTGTCGGCCACCCTGCTGATGCCAGCAGTTGTGTCTCGCCCACAATCTGCACATTGCCATCGCCACTGCGTGCCGTGACGGAAAACTTCACCCGGTTCTGATCTGCGCTGTCTAGTTTGGCCTGAATATCCCGCAAGTTAAGATTTAATGTCGGTAATTCCATGCTGCCATCCTGCCAGGCCGCATTGGCACTTAAGCGTGGTTCACTCAAAGTCCCGCCGAGATCGGCATGCGCATTGAGATTGCCATTGACATGGCCTAGCTGTGGAATAAATTGAGCAATCGTTCCCAGGGGTAGCTGCGATAATTTGATTGCACCCTGTAATGACTGGGAGTGTGCCAAGGGATCTCGCCACGACCACTTTGGCAGGCTGATATTCGCTTTGACGCCGGCATTGTTCTGTAATGGCAGGGCCAGTTGCATTGACAAGCCATCTGCGGTCAAATCGGCATGATAGTGCGTATCGGCAAATATGATTTGCACGTTTTGTTTGGTAAAATTGAGACTCATGGCCTTGGCCACGGTAGCGATATCCAAACTGCCGCGATAATGTTGCGTGGCATTGCCGGCAAGTTGCAGCGACACATCGGCATGCCCATCGAGCAATATATCTTCGGGCAACCAGTAATCCACGATACTCAGCGGTATGGCTTTACCCTGCAGACTCAGCCTGGACTGCTGCGTCTGCCAATCCAGCTGCGCACAAAGATGCGATGCCTGTTGTTGCAAACATATTGCATCTATTTGCTGTTGTTGTGCTGACAATACAAAACTGGAAGGTTGTTGTAATTCCCAACGCCCGAATGGCTCTTGTGATAATTCCAGTTGCGCCAACACACCGCGCCACACTTGTTGCCGATAACTACCCCGCACACGGCTGTGAACAAACGCATTAGTGCCATCCAGTTTCACTTGCAGACTATGTACTGCATTGGTTCCAGACACTTCGATGGTGCCACTACGCCAGCGGGTATCGGCATAGGAAATATTTTCTGCCTGCAAATTCAGTACTAGTGGCGCAGTATCACGCGGTTGCAAATTCAATTTACCGGCAATATGGCCGATGGCTGTCTCCTTGTAACTCAGTGCAGCACCGGTAAACTCCGCCTGAATTTGTGGTTCATTGTGAGCGCCTTGTATCACCCCCGTGAAATCCGCCTGCCCATGTGCGCCCGGTAATACGGCATTGATATTGGGTGAGTGTATTCGCCACTGCACATCCCAGGCGCTGGCAAAGCGTCCATGCGCATTAAGACGGGTATCGCCAAGCTGCACATCCAGCTGTTCAACATTCAAGTGTGATTGCCGCCATTGCGCTTTGGCCGTACCGCGCAATTCGTATCCCCGTATTTCACCCGTGAGCGCCTGCACCGCCAGTGCAATCACCGGCTTGTCATTTTCCAGACTGGTTTGTAAGGTAGCTTGCGCACCAACGTGACCGGGAATGGCAGGGAGAAATAATGAGGTATCAAAGTTATGTAGTGCGACATTCGCGGTGGCTGACAGTTGCGGCAACCATTGCAATGCCGCATTGGCACGCAAGGTGCCTTCGGCAGTTTTGATATACACACGCTCAAGTTTTATGCCTTGCGTCGTGCCGTTGCCATCCACGGCATAGGTCGCCTTGCGGCTATCACCTTGTTGCCACTGGCCACTGACGGCCAGCGCGTAATCGTGAAATGCATTTGCTGTCTGTGCCTTGATTGTGCTGAATAATATTCCCAGCTTCTTGGTGCGAGTCTGCACCTCACCGGTAATTTGCATTTCATTGAAATCACCGGCACCTTGCAGTGCGCCTGCTATCACAATATTTGTTGCGGGTTTATTCCATTGCGTCGAATTAACTTTACGTAATTGCAGGTTGGCACGCCATTGTGGCGTCGCGTGCATATCCGTGATATCACCCGTCAAGCTGGCTTCAATATCACCACTGACTTGCTGGCTGATTTGTAATTTATGCAGATCTCCCTGGATCTGACCATTTCCCTCGATTTGCAATAGTCGCGCTGGTGCATATTCCCAATGTAAATTTAACTGCAGCGGATACGCATCAACCAGGTCGATTTGGCCATGGCTTTTCAACAACAATAGCGATTGTTGAATTTGCAATTCGTCCAGATTGATGCGTTGCGCTGTGCCGCGACCGCGCAGGTTAATTTTATCTATCTGTATAGGGGTTGTCGTACTTGCCGTGGCGATGGACAACCGTGTTATCTGCGTATCGGACAAATGAATATTGACAGGCAGGCGGAAACGTTGAGCCTCGTCTTTGCCAGACTGCCCGTTTAAGGACAATTGCACGCCATCAGCATGCACCCTGTGCAAATCCAGAGTATTCCACAGCAGTTTGTAAATTTGCCAATCAATTTTCAACTCATCAATCTGCAATATAAGATTGGCATTTTGATAGCGCAAACCGGTTAGCGTAAATGGGCCTAGCGCATCGCCGCTGGCAGTCTGTACGGTTAACTCACCGGGAACATGTTGTCTGACGGTATCAATGACGATGTGCAACCCGGCCTGGGTAGCCAGCAGAAAATACAGAGCTGACAGCAGTATCGCACTGCCTGCAAGTGCACCGCGTTTAAACCAGCGTTTCACAAATCAGGCCCGATGACAACATGCAGACGGAAACGATCCTGTGGCTTGCTCAATGCCCAGGCAAAGTCAAACCGTACTGGACCAACAGGAGAATTCCAGCGCACGCCAACTCCTGCACCGCGTGCCAACTGATCCTTAAAAGAGTCCACGGCATTGCCGATATCATAAAAAGTCGCGGCACTCCAGTTTGCCGAGAGGCTGTGCTCCAATTCGATACTGCCAACCATTAAATGCTTGCCACCGACTACAGCACCGCTGGCGTCTTTAGGCCCCAGTTCTTCATAGCCAAATCCGCGCACACTGTTATCACCACCGGCAAAGAAGCGTTGCGAGGCCGGCAATTTATCCAGAAAGGCAACATTGGTTGTTCCAAAATCACCGCGCGTAATAAATCGCCCATGCTGCCCCAGACTGCGGATCCATTTCAAGCCGACACGCAGTTGCGCAAAGTTAGTATCTGAAAATGCTTCTTCGCGGGCACCGCGAACATCGATATGGATGCGCGAACCATTTCGGGTCCGCAACCGATCATCAGCACTGACACGATCCAGACTGATTAAGGGATATAATGCTTGCTGAGTCTGTTCGGGCTGATCGGCAATAATATAGAGCTCACGATCCAGATATAAACTGTAAGTCCGTCGCCAATCATGCCACATCGAACTGTAGGTCACATTCACACCGGTAATATGACTATCACGGCTTGCGGTAATTTCATTACTGTAACGCCAGCCAAATCCCAGTTGCTGGGTAATCGGGTCTTGTTGGGGAATCGTGTAGGCAGCGCTGATGCGTCGGAGCTTTTCGGAAAGCAACAAATCTGACTGTAACTTGTCACCCTCGGCATTCCACAAATTGGTGTGGCTCACTGTAGTGCGGGCACCGGTATCTGTCGCATAGCCGATACCAAACCGCCATTGATGCGGCAAGCGCGATTTGACGTCCACATCGATAGGAATCTGATCGTCGCTGACATGCTCTTTATCAGGCCGCACTTCGACGCGCTGAAAATATCCGCTGTCACCCAGGCTCGTCTGTAGCTTAAGCACATCGATTGGACTGTAGTATTCGCCCTGTTTGAAGTTGACATAACGCTGTAACAAGGAGTCGTTCATATCTGATTTAGCAAAAGTCACTGCGCCAAACCGATAACGCCGTCCACTCTCCAGATGCAAGGCGACATCCGCTGTATAAGCTTGCAGATTTACCGTCACATCATGCACGCTGAGCCGGGCATCCAGATAACCGCGTGATACCGCTGTGCGTAATAATGCATCACGAGCCAGTTCATATTGTGCGTGATTAAGATCCTGGCCCGGTTTTAATGGAAAATTAGCCAGTAATTTTTTAAAAATATCATCTTGTTGTGCTTCACCGTTTACAACAACATCCAGAGAATTGATGTGAATTGCCTCACCAGGATCTATTTGATAATTCGCCTCCCATCCTTCCTCGGTTTTAGTCAGTTCACCGTGCACGGAGGTTTTATAATAACCAAAAGCCTGTAACGCGGTTTTGATTTGATCTGAGGCTTGCGCATGCAAGCGTGGCAATTGCGCCGGGTCGGGATGGTCACGGACAGATTCATTATTGATAGCCAGATAAGCAAGCACCTGTTCTTGCAAGTCACTACTGATGCCATGCAATCGTACTGTCAAGGATTCAGCATGCACAGGTGTTATCAAGGTAATAACGTACAGGAAAAACCCGATTACTTGCTGAAATCTGCTTGAATGAGTGGATGTCATGCCTGCCTATCCTACCACGACCGCAACACCCTCAGAACCTGGGATTCAACCCGGCGCAGATATACCCGGGGTAGAGAGTAGAGAAATTACTCGTAGCTAACAGTAACGATTTCGTATTCGCGTACGCCACCGGGAGCCTGAACTTTTACGGCATCGCCTTCGGATTTACCGATTAAGGCACGCGCTATCGGCGAGGTAATGGAAATTAAATTTTGTTTGATGTCGGCCTCAAGCTCACCGACGATTTGGTAAGTGACCTCGTTATCGGACTCGACATCGATCAGGTGCACGGTGGCGCCGAAAACGATCTTGCCACGGGCATTGGCGCCCACCACTTTCACATCAATGAACTCTGCGTTAGACAGCACCGCTTCGAGTTCCTGAATTCGGCCTTCGATAAAACTTTGTTGATCGCGCGCCGCATGGTATTCCGCATTTTCCTTTAAATCGCCGTGCGCCCGTGCTTCGGCAATGGCTTGCACGACTTGCGGACGTTTGACCGATTTAAGTTCTTTCAACTCTTCACGCAGACGCTCCGCACCTGTAGTCGTCATAGGTGGGCGGCTCATGACAGGGTTCCTTTGTGTAATTCCTGCAGGCTCATGATCTTGCTCCATTGCGTTTGTTTGAGTGCGCTGCATAAGGCATCGCCACCGGCCAGGGTAGTGGTATAAGTCACCTTGTGTTGCAATGCCGTACGGCGAATCATATACGAGTCTGCAATCGCCTGGCGCCCTTCCGTGGTATTCACGATTAAGGCAATTTCGTGGTTCTTGAGCATATCCACAATATGGGGGCGACCTTCAGCAACTTTATTCACCACATCGCAACTTAAGCCTGCGGCAGTGATCTCCCGCGCCGTACCGCGCGTCGCCACCAGCTGAAATCCCGCTTGAATCAACTGCTGCGCCACATTCACAATTCCTTTCTTGTCTGCCTCGCGCACGCTTAAGAATGCTTTACCATTACTGGGCAGCTTTTCACCTGCACCGATCTGCGCCTTGGCATAGGCTTCTCCAAAAGTCAGTCCTACACCCATGACCTCGCCGGTCGATTTCATTTCAGGTCCCAGAATTGGATCGACACCCGGGAATTTAATAAAGGGAAACACCGCTTCCTTGACGGAGATATAACTCGGAATCGTTTCACTGGTTACACGTTGCGCGGCTAACGATTTACCTGCCATACACAACGCCGCAATTTTCGCGTAAGACACACCTGTGGCTTTGGAAACAAACGGCACAGTGCGCGAGGCACGCGGATTGACTTCTAATACATAGACTGTTTCACCCTGGATGGCAAACTGCGTATTCATCAGACCGACCACGTTGAGGGCGCGCGCCATCTGCGTCATTTGCACGCGCATTTCATCCTGTAATTTGGCAGAGAGATTATATGGCGGTAAAGAACAGGCCGAATCGCCTGAATGAACCCCGGCTTGTTCGATGTGTTGCATAATACCGGCAATCACCACATCCTTACCGTCGCTAACACAATCGATATCCACTTCGATGGCATCATTGAGAAAACGATCCAGTAATACCGGCGAATCATTGGATACCTGCACCGCTTCAGTCATATAACGTTTTAATTCGGTTTCGTCATAGACGATTTCCATCGCACGACCACCTAATACATAGGAAGGACGTACCACCAGCGGATAACCGATTGTCGCAGCATGTTTGATTGCATCGGCTTCGGTACGCGCGGTGCGATTGGGTGGTTGGCGTAATTTGAGCTTTTCCACCAATTGCTGGAAACGTTCACGGTCTTCGGCGACATCGATTGAATCCGGTGTGGTGCCGATGATCGGTGCACCAGCAGCTTCCAGCGGGCGTGCCAATTTCAACGGCGTCTGACCACCGAACTGCACGATCACGCCTTTGGGTTTTTCCAGATCAATTAATTCCAGAACATCTTCAAGCGTCAATGGTTCGAAATACAAACGATCTGACGTGTCATAATCTGTCGATACGGTTTCCGGATTGCAATTAACCATGATGGTTTCAAAACCATTGTCACGCAAAGCCATCGCAGCATGTACACAGCAATAATCAAATTCTATCCCTTGACCGATTCGATTCGGTCCACCACCCAACACCATGATTTTTTCGCGCGTGGTTGGGGCGGCTTCGCATTCCTCTTCGTAAGTCGAATACATATAGGCAGTTTTGGTGGCAAATTCTGCCGCACAGGTATCGACACGCTTGTAGACCGGCCGCACACCCAGCTTGTGACGCAACTTTCGCAATTCATTTTCAGTCGAGCCAAGCAATTTGGCCAGGCGACTATCGGAGAAGCCCTTGCGTTTCAACTGCCGCATTCGTGCTTTAGTCATTCCACTCATGCCCTGTTGGCGAACTTCGCCTTCAAGTTGAATGAGCTCTTCAATCTGCACCAGGAACCATGGATCGATCGCGGTCCATTCGTGCACTTCCTGCACACTCATGCCAGAACGGAACGCATCACCGACATACCAGAGACGATGCGGACCGGCGGATTTCAATTCGGCGCGCAATGTCGCCTTGAAATCATCACGTGCTGGATCCAGTTTTTCGTTGAAGCCGTCGGTGCCGATTTCCAGGGCACGCAAGGCCTTTTGCAGTGATTCCTGGAAAGTGCGGCCTATCGCCATCACTTCACCAACCGATTTCATCTGCGTGGTCAGGCGCGCATTGGCCTGCGGAAATTTTTCAAAAGTAAAGCGCGGTACTTTGGTAACCACGTAATCGATCGTCGGTTCAAACGACGCTGGCGTCGCGCCACCGGTAATATCATTCTTGAGTTCATCGAGCGTGTAACCCACCGCCAGTTTCGCGGCGATTTTGGCAATCGGAAAACCCGTCGCTTTGGAGGCCAACGCCGACGAACGTGATACGCGCGGATTCATTTCGATGATGATCATGCGGCCATCGGCGGGATTGATCGCAAACTGCACATTGGAACCACCGGTATCGACACCGATCTCGCGCAGCACAGCGAGCGAGGCGTCGCGCATGATCTGGTATTCCTTGTCGGTCAGCGTTTGTGCCGGCGCCACGGTGATCGAATCACCGGTGTGGATACCCATCGGGTCCAGATTTTCAATCGAACAGATGATGATGCAATTGTCTTTGGTATCACGCACCACTTCCATTTCGTATTCTTTCCAGCCCAATGCTGATTCTTCGATCAACAATTCATGGGTTGGCGACAGGTCAAAGCCACGCTCGCAGATTTCAACAAATTCTTCCTTGTTATAGGCTATACCGCCACCACTGCCACCCATCGTAAATGAGGGCCGGATGATCGTGGGGAAACCCACCTGTGCTTGCACTTGCAAGGCCTCTTCCATGCTGTGCGCAATCGCAGCGCGTGGCATTTCCAGACCGATCTTTTTCATTGCCTTGCGGAACAAATCGCGATCTTCGGCTTTATCGATGGCCTCGCGTTTGGCACCGATCATTTCCACATTAAATTTTTCCAGTACGCCTTGCTTGGCGAGATCCAATGCACAGTTCAATGCGGTTTGCCCGCCCATGGTCGGTAATATCGCATCGGGACGTTCTTTCTCGATAATCTTGGCGATGGTTTGCCAATTCACTGGTTCGATGTAGGTGGCATCGGCCATTTCGGGATCGGTCATGATGGTCGCCGGATTGGAGTTGACCAATACCACGCGATAGCCTTCTTCGCGCAATGCCTTGCAAGCCTGTGCGCCGGAATAATCGAATTCACAGGCCTGACCAATCACAATGGGACCCGCGCCGATAATCAGGATGCTGTTAATGTCTGTACGTTTTGGCATACGTTATTTCCCGTGACGCCGTTGTTCAATCATTTGAATAAATTTATCAAACAAGCCCGACACATCGTGCGGTCCTGGGCTTGCTTCCGGATGTCCCTGAAAACTGAAGGCAGGTATGTCGGTACGCTCCACGCCCTGCAAGCTGCCATCAAATAGTGAACGATGTGAAGGCCGCAAATTTTTCGGTAGCGTCGTCTCATCCACGGCAAAACCGTGATTCTGGCTGGTGATCATGACCTGCCTGGTGGCGAGATCCTGTACGGGATGATTGGCACCATGATGCCCGAATTTCATTTTGATGGTCTTGGCACCACTGGCCAGACCGAGCAATTGATGACCCAAACAAATGCCAAAGATCGGTATACCGCTGCGGCTCAACTCACCAATTGCTTTGATGGCGTAATCGCAGGGTTCTGGATCACCCGGTCCATTGGAAAGAAATATGCCATCGGGTTTGAGCTTGAGCACATCAGCTGCTGAAGTTTGTGCCGGGACCACGGTCAGACGGCAACCACGGTCCACTAACATCCGTAAGATATTGCGCTTGACGCCATAATCGAATGCCACCACATGGTAGTGCAAACTCGCCGCTGCCGGCGTGATATGGCCAGCGCCACATTGCCAGCTACCTTCGCTCCAGTTATACGACTTGCTGGTGGTGACTTCCTTGGCCAGATCCATGCCGACCAGTCCGGGAAAACCACGAGCCGCTGCTAACGCCCTGGACTCATCGACATTATCACCTGCCATGATGCAGCCACTTTGCGCGCCTTTTTCCCGCAGGATTCGGGTGAGTTTACGCGTGTCGATGCCCGCCAATGCCACGACCTTGCGGCGAATCAGGTACTGATCCAGGGATTCATGCGAACGCCAATTGCTGTAGACCGGGGGTAAATCACGCACGATGAGACCGGCGGCATGTAACTGCTCGGCTTCTTCATCTTCGGCGTTAGCGCCGGTGTTACCGATATGTGGGTAGGTCAGGGTAATGATTTGGCGAGCATAGGAGGGATCGGTAAGGATTTCCTGATAGCCCGACATGGCGGTATTGAACACCACCTCACCAACGGTTTGCCCATCGACCCCAATGGATTCCCCGTAGAAGACACTCCCGTCTTGCAGTGCCAACAGCGCCGGTTTTCTCAACGCGCCCTCCCGCATTCGCTTGTGAAAAACGGGAGGCACAAGCGTGCACTCCCGTTCTTTTAATTCGGTCCAATCAAAACTTCAAAGGATGCGGAATTTTACTGTAATCGACGTGGCAGTGTCTATGCAATTAACCAACAGATTTGAGATTCAAGACATCCTGCATATCAAAAACGCCGTTGGATTTGTGCATCAACCACTCTGCCGCGCGTACGGCACCATTGGCGAAGGTCATACGGCTGGAGGCTTTATGGGTAATTTCGATGCGCTCGCCGATGTCGGCAAACAACACCGTGTGATCACCCACGATATCACCAGCGCGAATGGTCTCAAAACCGATTGTCTTGCGCTCACGCTCGCCGGTATGACCCTGGCGACCGTATACCGCACATTGCTGCAAATCCCGATTTAATGCCTGGGCTATGACCTCTCCCATGCGCAAGGCCGTGCCAGATGGCGCATCCACTTTATGGCGGTGATGCGCTTCAATGATTTCGATATCCGTATGTTCACCGACAACCTTGGCGGCGATTTCCAGCAATTTGAAACATAAATTGACGCCAATACTCATGTTTGGCGCAAACACGATAGCCATTGTCTTTCCGGCGGCGGCGATCGTCTGCTTTTGTTGCTCGGTGAATCCAGTCGTGCCGATCACCATGCGTTTACGCTGCTGCTGACAAAGTGCCAGATTACTGATGGAAACATCCGGGCGCGTGAAATCGATCAAGACATCGAACTGATCAATAGCCTTGGCCAGATCATCGCTGATTTTCACTCCCAATTTGCCCACCCCGGCCATCTCACCGGCATCACCGCCAATGACACTCGAGCCCTGGCGTTCGATAGCCGCACCCAATTCGAGCCCAGCCGTATGGTGTACTGCCTCGATCAATGCCTTGCCCATGCGCCCGGCTGCGCCGATCACTGCCACCTTGGTCATACACTTATCCTTAGGAATACGTTTTGAATAACGGATGATACCGACGTGCGACACGCCAGGCAAACATGGCGGGATTACTTTTGCCGGACAAACCTTTATCAAAGAAATCAGTATCGATCTGTTCGATGCGGATTGGATGTCACACCGCACCGGGTTGCTCGATATTGCACAGTAATATGCGAATTGTGCGTGCATCCAGATCGGCACGAAAGATCACCGATGCATTGGGTTGGCCTTCGAAAGTGAACCGGGCACGCTCGAGTTCAAAATTAATATTTTTGAAATCCTTGCGCCCAAATTTAATTTGGCGTGTATTTCCGGTTTGACGTCGCTCAGGTGTGCGGTTAATTCTTAGAAATAGTTATATAGAAACCCCATTTAAAATTTCATGTCTTCAAAGAACTTTTTGACGCCATCCAGCCAGGAGGAAGTTCGAGGGCTGTGTTGGACGCCATCTTGCTGGAGTTCGGTTTCCAGTGTCGATAACAATTCTTTCTGTTTTTTGGTCAGATTGACCGGCGTTTCCACGGTGACGCGACAGAGCAGATCACCGGAGGTACCGGTACGGGCTGAACGTACCCCTTTACCGCGCAGGCGGAACAGCTTGCCTGTCTGGGTTTCGGCCGGTATTTTCAGTTTAACGCGGCCATCCAAAGTCGGGACTTCAAACTCCCCGCCTATGGTTGCGGTAAAAATACTCACTGGAACTTCGCAATACAGGTCATTGCCATCCCGTTGGAAAATACTGTGTTCACGGACATTCATCAGGACATAGAGGTCACCGGCTGGACCACCTTCGACCCCAGGCTCGCCTTCACCGCTGACCCGTACCCGGTCACCCGTGTCGACGCCGGCCGGGATTTTAACCGACAAGGTCTTGTGCTTTTGTACCCGACCCTGACCGTGGCACTTACCACAGGGGTCAGAGATCATCTTGCCGCTGCCGTGGCAACGCGGACAGGTCTGTTGCAACGAGAAAAAGCCCTGCTGCATGCGTACCTGCCCGATACCGCCACACGTCGCGCAGGTCGTCGGCGAGGTGCCTTTTTTAGCCCCCGAGCCACTGCATTCATCACAGGCGATATGGGTAGGAAAACGGATATCGACTTTGGTGCCGCGCACGGCGTCTTCGAGACTGAGATCAAGATTGTACTGGAGATCGGAACCACGCTGAGCGCGTGAACGACCTCGGCCACCACCGCCGCCGCCACTGCCCCCGAAGATATCACCAAAGACATCGCCGAAAATATCCGCAAATGACGCGCCACCGAAACCGCCCGGACCACCGGCCCCCCCCATACCTGCGGAGGCATCGACACCGGCATGGCCGAATTGATCATAGGCTGAGCGCTTCTGTGGATCAGCCAGGATCTCATAAGCCTCTTTGGCCTCTTTGAATTTTTCCTCGGCTTCCTTATTGTCCGGATTGCGGTCTGGATGAAATTTCATGGCCAAACGCTTGAAGGCTTTTTTAAGATCAGCCTCACTGACGTTTTTGGCAACACCCAGAATTTCGTAATAATCGCGTTTCATAAAACCCTAGTAACGAGTAACGAGGGACGAGCGCCAGGAAACAGGCTGCAATCCGCCTTTCCCCGTCACTCGTCCCTCGTTACTTGTCCCTTAAATTTTGTTATTTTTTGTTTTCGTCGACTTCTTCAAATTCTGCATCGACGACATTGTCGTTCGCACCCGCTTTAGATTGACCACCTGCCGCATCCGCGCCGGCAGCCGCATCCGCCGCACCTTTTTGTGCATAGAGTTGCTCGGCCATTTTAGCAGATGCTTCCGCCAATGCTGTGGTCTTGGCCGTAATGATTTCCACATCATCACCTTTCACCACGCCTTCCAGATCCTTTATCGCTGCTTCAATCTTGCTGCGCTCGCCGGCATCCACCTTGTCGCCCAAATCTTTCAGGGATTTCTGTGTGGCATGAATCAGGCCTTCACCTTGATTACGGGCATTGACCAATTCATGGAACTTCTTGTCTTCGGCCGCATGCGCCTCGGCATCACCCACCATGCGTTTGATTTCTTCATCCGACAAACCACTCGATGCCTTGATGATAATTGACTGTTGTTTGCCGGTAGCCTTGTCCTTGGCGGATACATTCAGGATACCATTCGCATCGATATCAAAGGTGACTTCCACCTGCGGCATACCACGCGGCGCCGGTGGAATATCGCCTAAATCAAACTTGCCTAATGATTTATTCGCCGCTGCACGCTCACGTTCACCTTGCAACACATGCACGGTCACGGCAGTTTGATTGTCATCCGCGGTGGAGAATACCTGCTGTGCCTTGGTCGGAACCGTGGTGTTCTTTTCGATCAACTTGGTCATCACGCCGCCGAGAGTTTCGATACCCAACGACAATGGCGTGACGTCCAGCAATAATACATCTTTAACTTCACCACCGAGCACACCACCCTGAATTGCCGCGCCAACCGCGACAGCTTCATCCGGGTTAACGTCTTTGCGTGGTTCTTTACCAAAGAAATCCTTAACCACATCCTGCACCTTGGGCATACGCGTCTGACCGCCAACCAGGATGACATCGTCAACCTCTTTGGCAGATAGCCCGGCGTCTTTAAGTGCGGTCTTGCATGGCCCAACAGTGCGCGCAATCAGTTCTTCCACCAGCGATTCGAGTTTGGCGCGAGTGAGTTTAAGATTTAAATGCTTGGGGCCCGATGCATCGGCCGTCACATACGGCAAATTGATGTCCGTCTGCGCACTGGAAGATAATTCGATCTTGGCTTTTTCCGCCGCTTCCTTCAGTCGTTGGATAGCCAGTGGATCACCACGCAGATCGATGCCCTGCTCTTTCTTGAATTCATCGACGATATAATCGATGACGCGCATATCAAAATCTTCACCACCCAGGAAAGTGTCACCGTTGGTGGATAGCACTTCAATCTGGTGTTCGCCGTCGATTTCGGCAATTTCGATAATGGAGATATCGAACGTACCACCACCCAGGTCATACACCGCAATCTTGCGATCGCCTTCTTTCTTGTCCAGACCAAAGGCTAACGCTGCCGCAGTCGGTTCATTGATAATACGTTTGACTTCCAGACCTGCGATACGCCCGGCATCCTTGGTGGCCTGACGTTGCGAATCATTGAAATAGGCAGGTACAGTGATCACCGCTTCGGTGACCGCTTCGCCCAGGTAATCCTCGGCGGTCTTTTTCATTTTCTGCAATACACGTGCAGATATTTCCGGGGCCGCCATCTTCTTGCCGTCGACTTCAACCCAGGCATCGCCATTGTCGGCTTTCACGATTTTGTAAGGCACCATCTTGATGTCTTTCTGCACTTCGGCATCGGTAAACTTGCGGCCGATGAGTCGCTTGACCGCATAAAGCGTATTCTTGGCATTTGTCACCGCCTGACGTTTGGCGGATTGGCCGACCAGCACTTCATTGTCTTTACTAAAGGCCACGATCGACGGGGTCGTACGTGTGCCTTCTGAATTTTCGATGACTTTGGGTTTACCGCCTTCCATCACGGCGACACAGGAATTGGTCGTGCCCAAATCTATTCCGATTATTTTGCCCATTGCCCTTGCTCTCCAGTTAATAAAGTGAATTCGTTTAATAAAATTGTCATGCTTACCAATTTGGGGGTGTCCCTGTGAACTTCAAGGGAACCGCGCCAAACTTAGCGCTTTTTCATTAGCTTTGCGCTACCACGACCATCGCCGGACGGACCAGTCGATCATTCAGGGTGTAACCTTTTTGCAGCACGGATACGACCGTGTTCGGGGCTTTGCCCTCCACGGCGATTGTTGATACCGCTTGATGCAATTCCGGATTAAAGGACTGATCGACAGGATCGATCGCGACCACATTGAATTTGCTCAACACCGAGGCGAATTTTTTCAGGATTAACTCTGAACCTTCCTGCAAACTGGCGATGGAAACATCTTTAGCCTGTGCTGCCTGCATGCCCATTTCCAGGCTATCGATGACCGGCAGTAATTCCTGGGTAAACCGCTCCAGCGCATATTTGTGGGCGTTTTCCAGATCGCGTTCCGTCCGACGACGTACATTATCCACCTCGGCCATGGCGCGCATCATCGCATCGCGGTGCTCGGTGGCCCTGGTTTCCGCCTCAACCAAACGCTGCTTGAGTTCAGTGATTTCCTGATTGAGTACGTCAATATCCGTTGTTTGGGTAGTCTCTTGATCCTGTATCGTGGTGTTGGATTCAACCGTGTCTTGCTCTGTCATGCAGGGTTCCTGTATTAGCGATTAATAATGTACGTTTCACGGGTATATTTAAGTTACCCGCGGGTTATGGGGGCAATTACTCAGGTTTCAAGGCGGCACTGAGCAATTTCGCCGTCACATCCACGATAGGAATAATCCGATCATAGGCCATGCGCGTGGGGCCTATCACACCCAATACCCCAATGACTTCTTCATTTACCGTGTACGGTGCGGTCACTAATGAACATTCATCCAACACTTCGTAACCGGATTCTTCCCCGATAAAAATCTGCATGCCTTCGGCAGAAATGGATTGATCGAGAATATGCAGGATATCGCGTTTTTGTTGGAAGGCCTCGAAGATCTGACGTAATTTATCCAGATCACTCATCTCGGCAAACCCCATCAGGTTGGTTTGACCGGCAATAACACAATCCTGCTGGCGCTGTTGCAGTAATACCTTGTCAGCAATGCTCATGACATTGCTCATAATGCCATGCATGGAATCCCGCGCCTGTTGCATACTATTGAACAAGCGCTCGCGGATATTACCCAGGTCCGTACCACCAAACTCCGCATTGAGGAAATTCGCCGCTTGCTGCAGTTCGGCCTGATCAAAATCCTTTTCGGTTTGTATGACGCGGTTCTGCACTTCCTGACCATTCACCACCAGGATGACAAGGACGCGCTGGGCTGATAAACGTAAAAATTCGATGTGCTCGAGTCGCAAACTGCCACGTCGGGGCAGCATGACCACTCCGGCCAGCCCGGTGACTTTGGAAAGCATGGATGAGGTTGCCTGGATGACACTCTCGGGAGAAAGATCGATCGATAATTCCTGCTTGAGTTTTTCGACCTCAAGACTGCGCATGGGTTTGACCGTCAGCAGGCTGTCGACAAACATACGATAGCCACGCACCGTGGGAACCCGGCCCGCCGAGGTATGCGGCGCTTTAATCAGTCCTAAATCCTCCAAATCAGCCAAGACATTACGCACGGTCGCGGCGGAAAGCACCATGCCGGCGTCCTTGGCCAGGGTACGCGAACCAATGGGCTGTCCCTCGCGGATATAGCGCTCAATCAGCGTTTTGAGCAAGCCCTGGGCACGCTCATTGGTCAAGAGTTGGCTGGGGGATTGCTGGTTTTGGCGGGACATCATAATGAAATCATTAAATCAACAGGTTAGCAGTCTCAAGCATCAAGTGCTAATGCCTAAAGTAGCAACGGGACAATCAATCCGTCAAGCACGGATTCGCTGCATGGCACAGCGTGGGCAGCTGTGCTAACGTGTGCGCCAAACAATGGACCCGTTATGAGTACTCAAGCTTTTCATTCGATCGGTATTATCGGCAAATACGGCGACCCGGAAGTTGCCGCAACCATGCTCCACCTCAGTAAATTCCTGCGGGATCGCGGTTGCGCCGTCTATCTGGAAGCCACCACAGCAAAATACCTGGCCGTGCATGGTATGCATGTCGCCACGATGCCGGAAATAGCGCAGGCCTGTGACCTGGTCATCACCGTCGGTGGCGATGGCACGCTACTCAATGCCGCGCGCGAATTGGTTAATTTCAATGTGGCGATTCTCGGTATCAATCTCGGGCGGCTGGGCTTTTTAGTGGATGTCTCTCCCGTCGACATGCAGGAACGCTTGACGGAAATTTTCGATGGCAACTATCTCGAAGAACATCGCATGATGCTCACTTCGACTATTTACCATGAGTCCCAGGAACCCTCCATCAGCGATGCCTTCAATGATGTCGTGATCCACAAATGGGATGTGGCACGCATGATCGAAACTGAGACGTATATCAACGGTCGATTACTCAATCGCATGCGCGGTGACGGTTTGATCGTGTCCACGCCAACCGGTTCGACCGCTTATGCACTTTCCGGTGGCGGCCCCATTATCGAACCGGACATGAATGCGATTGTGCTGGTGCCCATCTGCCCGCACTCAATGAGTTATCGGCCCATTGTGGTGGGCGGTGACAGTACGATCGAAATCCTGGTCTGTGAAGGACCCCATACCAAGGCCCAGGTCACCTGTGACGGACAGATAAATATGGGGCTGGTCTCCGGTGATAAAGTCATGATTCAACGTAACCCCAAGGCAGTGCGCCTGATCCATCCGGTGCAACATGATCACTATGAAATTCTGCGTGCCAAATTGCACTGGGGCGAACAGGTTTAATACGACGATCTATGTTGACGCATATTCATATCTGGAACTTTGCCATTGTTGAAAAACTCGATGTCGAATTCGATGCAGGCTTAACCGTACTCACCGGTGAAACAGGTGCGGGCAAATCGATACTATTGGATGCGCTAGGACTGGCACTGGGCGATCGGGCCGATGCCAGCGTAATCCGTCACGGCGCTGACAAGGCCGAAATCAGCGTGAGCTTCAGCACTGCGGATGCACCTTATGCAGAAGGATGGTTGGCAACGCATGAGATGCACAGCGAAAACGAATGCATCATTCGCCGCACGATTAGTGCCGCCGGACCTTCCAAAGCCTTTATCAACGGAATTCCCGCCACGATCGCGCAGTTACGCGAACTGGGCGAAATGCTGGTAGATCTACATGGTCAACACGAACATCAATCGCTGTTGCATAGAGATGTGCAGCGCGAATTACTCGATAACTATGCAGGCCACACCGATCTGCTTAACCATGTCGCAACGGGTTTCCAACAATGGCGGACGCTGACTGAAGAATACCGTCACCTCACTCAGGCTGGTCGAGACAGAGATCAGCGCCTGGAGTTGCTGCGTCATCAGGTTAAAGAATTGCAAGCGCTGGATATTAAAACCGGTGAATTTGCTGCATTAGAACAGGATCACAAACGTCTGGCCAATGCCAACGAGTTAATTCAAACCGTGCAACAAACACTGCAGCGTCTCACCGAAGATGACAATACTGCCGTAGAAATACAGTTAAGCCAATGCAGCAGTGAACTGCTGCAACTCAGTGACATGGATAGCAGCCTGAGTAATGTGCAGGAGTTACTCAATAATGCCCTGATCCAGATTCAGGAAGCAGGTGCCGAATTACGCCACTATGCCGATGATTTGGAATTGGACCCACACCGTCTGGCTGAGGTTGAGCAACGCATCGGTGACATTCTGCAACTCGCACGCAAACATCGTGTGACACCCGAAGATTTGGCCGGATTACTACCCGTATTGACAACCGAACTCGATAAACTCGACCGCGCCGATTTTCATCTGGAAAATCTGGTCAAGCAGATTGCCAAAGCTAAAGAGGCTTATCTTGGTGTTGCCGGTAAACTCAGCAAAAGTCGGCAAAAAATTGCCAAACAACTGAGCGACAAGGTCACCGATGGCATGCAAAGCCTGAGTCTGGCTGGTGGCAAATTTAGTGTGGCGTTGGAAACGTTAGATGAAGATCGCTGGTCAGCAACCGGCTGCGAGCACGTGGATTTTCTGGTCAGTGCCAATCCGGGTCAGCCATTGCGTCCCCTGAATAAAGTTGCATCGGGCGGTGAACTGTCCCGCATCAGTCTGGCCATTCAGGTGATCACCGCCCAGGCGGCGCGCATTCCGACTTTGATATTTGATGAAGTGGATGTAGGTATTGGGGGGCGCGTCGCCGAAATTGTTGGTTTGCAGTTACGGGCATTAGGCGGTCAGCGGCAAGTACTGTGCGTTACACATCTGCCACAGGTTGCGGCCTTGGGCCATCGGCATTTACAGGTCAGTAAACACGTCAATAAAAGCAATACGACCACCATGATTACTACATTGGATTCAAAACATCGCGTCGATGAGATTGCGCGAATGCTCGGTGGTATCGAGATTACCGAGCAGACCCGCTCACACGCTCAAGAAATGATTGAACGCGCGCAATTATAAGTATTTATTTATTCTTGGTACTTTGTTGGCAAGCAGCGCAAACACCATATATATAGAGTGAATGATCCGTCATGCTATAGCCTTTTTGCGCGGCAATGGCATGTTGGCGTTGCTCGATGGTTTCATCGACAAACTCATCAACCCGGCCACATTTGACACACAGGATATGGTCATGGTGCCCGCCTTGCTCAATTTCAAATACCGCCTGACCACCTTCGAAATGATGCCGCTTTACCATGCCGGCCTGTTCAAATTGAGTGAGTACCCGGTAAACCGTTGCCAGGCCAATGTCTTCCCCGCCTTCCAACAGCGCCTTATAGACTTCCTCGGCACTCATATGGCGTTGCCGGGTATTTTCCAGAATATGCAGGATTTTGATGCGGGGCGCAGTGACCTTGAGTCCTGCTTTTTTTAGTTCCGGATTTTCCATGCTGTCCTCATGAGACATTCGTTGCCAAGTACGTTATGATCCTCTACCAGTTTAGCTTGATTGACAACCCCATGAAGAATTTTTTTGCACTTTTACTCACCGCTTTGCTGTCACTTGGCGCATGCTCGGCCTATCGGCCAGATATCCGCCAGGGCAATGTGCTGGAATCAGAGCAAATCAAAAAGCTGCAAGTAGGCATGACCCAGAAACAAGTCAGTTTCTTGTTAGGTAATCCACTGTTACAAGACCCCTTCCACCGCACTCGTTGGGATTATCTTTATACTCTGAAAAAACCCGACGAACCGACCCAGCAACAACGTCTGACGCTCTACTTCAAAAACGAGACGCTCGAAAAAATCGATGATTCACAACTTGGCGTTAAATCTCTGCCAGAATAATTTTTTACAGCTATATCAACTTATCGGGTCCGACTCTTCCTTGCGAGTTTTCTTATCAGCGCGTGCACGACGCGACTCCTTGGGATCGGCCAATAATCCCCGATATATTTCCACGCGGTCCTTCTCTTGCAAGATGGTCTCGACTGGAACAATTTTGCTGAAGATTCCAACTTTGTTTTGGGCCAGATCGATCTCCGGAAATTTTTCTAATATCCCGGACTGACGAATTGCGTCCTGCACGGTTGCGCCCATTGTAACATTTACAGGAATTATGACTTGTGTCTCCGGTTTGGCATACGCTACTTCGACCTGAATCGTTTCGTTCTCAACCATAAATTTGTTTCGCTCTCTGTGTGAATGCATCCACCATCGAATTGGCAATCTGGCCAAATGCCGGACCGGCGGTTAATCCCAGCAAAGTACTGGCAAATTCAAATTCCAGATCCAGGCTAACCTTGCAACCGTCTGCGCCTAACGCCGTAAAATTCCAAACCCCGCGCAAATGGCGAAACGGGCCATCCAGCAATTGCATTTCAATCGATTGGTCAGCGATGTGACGATTGCGCGTAGTAAATCCTTTATTGAATTTACCATAGGCAATTTCGAGATGTGCTTCGACGAGCTCTTGCTGGCGAAGTAACACTTCACTCTTGCGGCACCACGGCAGAAACGTCTGATAAGTAGCGATATCATCGACCAGGGCATACATCCGTGCTGCATCATAGGTCACTAAAGCGCTTTTATGAATCTTCTTCACTACAGATTACTTTAAACTGATAATTCCATTGTTATACAGAAACACCAGAAAAATCATACCTGGTGCAACAATCCCGGCGAGGCCGCGCCAGACAGTATATCCCAGTCCGTCACGAATGTTGAGTTCATCACGGACCGCATCCCGATTCATCTTCCATACGGTAAAGAATAACAAACCAATGGCCAGCAGCGGCACCAGAATATTTCCGGCAATAACTTCCAATATCGTAAACAATCCATATTCGTGTCTTTCACCCGCATAGCGAAAGACAAAGCGTAACGGTGATTGCTGATTAAACGATAATGTGGTCATAATTCCAATTAACCAGGCTATCAAACCTACTATTATCGTTGCACGTATTCGGCGCATGGCAAACCTGTCGATCACCCAACTGACTGCTGTCTCCAGTAAGGCAATGCTCGAGGTTAATGCCGCACATACCAGGACAAGATAAAACAAAGTTGTCCAGATTACCCCGCCGTGCACATGACTGAAGCCCTGTGGAATTGTCAAAAACAGCAAGGTGTCCCCATCGGTCAATTGCAAATTACTATGTGCGATCAGATTGAATATGATGATCGTGGCGACAATGGCCACCACGACATCAATCACAATAATCCATACACTACAGTTAAGTATCGATGCCTTACGCGGCATGTAACTGCCATAGACCAGATACAGACCGAATCCGACCGCAAGGGAATAAAATGCGTATTTCATCGCCTCCATGAAGCCAATTAGCGACATACGGGAAAAATCAACCGTAAATGTATTCGCTAAGGTAGTAGTAAAAGTTTCGCTGAGAAATGAATAGGCTAACAACAGCAATAAAATACCCGCCATTATCCCAACCAGCCAACGATTGGTTATTTCCAGTCCATTCCGCACACCGCGTGCAACGATGGCACTGGTCGCGGCCATAAACACCGTATGCCATGCCAATAACACTTCAGGATTACTAACAAAACTGCTGAAAATGGTTTCGATACCTTGTGCGGTTTGACCGGAGAATTTCCCCATGATGGAACGAAACAGATATCCCAATGCCCAGCCATAGACAACACCGTAATAGGAAAGAATTAAAATGGCGGTCATTACGCACGCAAGTCCGAGATATTTCCAGGCAGGATGATGGCCGGCAACGATCGCCAGGGTCTGTAGAGTACCAACGGGATTTTGTCGGCCGCGGCTCCCTAAAATCAGTTCACTCATCAGCAACGGTAAGCCCATCAGCAATAGTCCAACGAAATAAAGCAATAAAAATGCCCCGCCGCCATAGGCGGCCACCAGGCCAGGAATTCCCCAGAAGTTACTGAAACCAATTGCAATGCCCGCACCGGCAAGGATAAATGCCAGGGAGGAAGACCAACTACCTTGAGTGGATTCGCGTGACGCCAAGACAGACCTGCATGAGTTGTAAATATCGTCGTCACTAATACTTAGTTGATAATTAGCCGATACACAACTCCCCCCATCAAGCTATTGATATCCAAGGGGATCACTCTTCGATATAATTAACCCATGAACAAGCCCAAAGCAAAAAAGACGCAGGAATCGGGGACGATAGCGCTCAATAAAAAATCACGCCATGAATACAGTCTGGAGGATCGCTTTGAAGCCGGACTGGTTTTGGAAGGCTGGGAAGTCAAAAGCCTGCGTGCCGGTCGAGTACAGTTAATCGACAGTTATGTGATCATCAAACATAGTGAAGCTTTCTTATTAGGTGCATTAATTACACCCCTACTCGCTGCCTCAACCCATATTATTCCGAATGCGACACGCACGCGTAAATTGCTGTTACATCGCCAGGAACTGAATAAACTGATCGGCGCCGTAGAGCGCAAGGGCTACACCCTGGTTCCCACGGCCATGTACTGGAAGAATAATCGCGCCAAACTCGAAATTGCCCTCGCCAAGGGTAAACAGTTGCATGACAAGCGCGCCGATGAAAAAGAACGGGATTGGCAGCGGGAAAAACAGCGCCTTTTCCGGCATAACAATAAGTAACCCTTGAACTTTCCCGGAAAAGCCCTATCCTAGACTGACTACCTGGGGGCGACATGGCTTCGACGTGGGTGTCAAAACCAAAGGTGCGTGCCGAGGCGCAGATAACCTCGTAAATACAGCTGCAAAACTTATAGTTGCCAACGACGACAACTACGCCTTAGCCGCTTAATACCGGCTAACCGCTGACTGAGTCATGCTTGTGTGTTCTACTCAGCGGTCATCATCACAAGATCGTAGCGTGACATGTCTGGGGTCATTGCTCCTAAAACTCACTAGACTCGTGTGTCGTCTTCCCTGCCCGTTGGGTAGCGCCACATTAAATTAATAACGTGGCTACGCATGTAGATCCGATGGCGGAGAACTTACGGACGCGGGTTCAATTCCCGCCGCCTCCACCAAA
>JAHECZ010000075.1 GCA_024641475.1 Gammaproteobacteria bacterium | reverse complement strand
ACTTCCGCTTTAATGTTTAACGAGACGTGGCTCGCAGGTATCTATCTGATTTTGCAGAAATACTTGTGCAGGTTGTCAGCGTTCGGGTTGACATTGTGCCACCGGAATTGCACAATTCGCGACCTTGCTTGACGCAAGGTCAGGCAGATTTACAACGGCTACGTAGCTCAGCTGGTTAGAGCGCGGCACTCATAATGCTGAGGTCGGTGGTTCAAGTCCACCCGTAGCCACCAACTTCATTCACTCCTTCTTCTTCACAACTTGTACAACTTCACGCACCGACCTCGCTTTAATTTATTGCTGAGTTCGGGTTGATGACGCACCGTCGCTATCGGCATCCATGCCTTCCGCGACACTAGTACATCCATGTACGTCGTCCCTGGCCTTCACCCTGCGGGCAGCTTCGCTGTCACGCTGCGCTCCCGGCGCAGCGTTCAAGTCCACCTGTAGCCACCAACTTCATTCACTCCTTCTTCTTCACAACTTGTACAACTTCACGCACCGACCTCGCTTTCATATATTGCTGAGGTTATAGGACACACGCTACGCCTGTTTGTCGAGTAATATTCTGTAAGTCCTTATCTGTGATGAACGCATTTCACCCAGAAGCAAATTTAAATCGACATAATATTTAAAAAAATATAAATGTTGTTATCACCTTGTCGAGATGCTGATATAGAGCATCAAGTCAAGATTGTTATTCAAATACAGAATTTAAATAGTGAATGGCTAATAGGAGTGTTTGAAGTTCACATTTGAGTAGCAGCATATGTGCCGCCGCAATCCTATATCCGCCGTGCATTGGAACTCTCGCTCAAGTGGTTGTACGCCAACGACCCCGCGTTAAAAGCTCCGTATGAAAAAAGCCTGGGAAAAAGTAAATTAATATCCTCCAGTGTCATATAATACCTGTCTTTCCCAGAAGCAGGGGGTACAAAAGCGGGGTACAAGCGAAAACAGGGAAGAGCAATATTTGGTAATTTCAATCAGTTACGACGAAAGTTCGAGTCCACCCGTATCATGATCGGTTTCTTTTTATCCTCTAAATAACACACATTTTACTTATATATAAAGCGTCGGGTCCCTTAAAGGGTTCTGTTGGTAAGCCGCTAGTTATTGTTAACTGGCCAGGCGAATTGAATCCAAAGTAGTTGGACGAATGAGAAAAAATATAACGATATTCAAGATTGTCAGCATCGCCGTGCTGGCGTTGTTTTTAGGTATGACTGTCAACGGCAATGCGAAAGCACGGCATAAGACGTCCTGGTTTAATTCGGCAACGGGGCCCGCGCCTGCCACGATCAATGCGACAGG
Organism: Gammaproteobacteria bacterium; assembly: GCA_024641475.1. Lineage (GTDB taxonomy): Bacteria > Pseudomonadota > Gammaproteobacteria > UBA6429 > Thiohalophilaceae > JACQBC01. The sequence continues at coordinate 8,133 of JAHECZ010000075.1, read as the reverse complement.
TACGATTGAAGTGGCGTTTTCTCCCAGGAATGGTGCAACGGGTGTTGTTGTGAGTGCCATCGATGCCGCGAGAAAAACTATTTATGTGCAAGCATACAGTTTTACCAGCAAACCTATTGCACAGGCACTGGTGCGCGCCAGAGAACGGGGTGTCGTGGTGAAAGCCATTCTCGACAAAAGCCAAAAATCCGAACGGTATACCTCAGCGACTTTCCTGGCTAATAATGCCGTACCGGTGTGGATTGACAGTGCTCATGCGATTGCGCATAACAAGGTCATGGTGATCGATGACGATACGGTGGTGACGGGATCATTTAATTTCACCGCTGCGGCTGAAGACAAGAATGCGGAAAATGTCATGGTGCTGCGTGGTAACAAAGAGTTGTCAAAGTTATATAAAAACAACTGGGATGCGCATTTAAGTCATGCAAAAGTTTATTCCCGTTAATGCCTTTCGTTTTATTACATACTGTGCCTATGTACAGTCATTCCCTGTAAAAGGTTGGGTATACTTGATTCTGCTACATTAATTCATGAACCTTGGCTGGTATTTGTGGTCATTCTGCTAACATCATTCTTGCGAGCATAAGGAAAAAAGGCTAGTCTTTAACCACCATGTATCGCCGCTATCCACACTGGTTACGTCTGTTGTTAATCTCCTGCCTGCTGCTGGGCATGGGACAGTTTGCTGTATCGGCCGTACCTTCCCTGATGGACGATTGCCAGCACCATTGTCTGCATAGCGGTATGTCGGCAGATCAGATGCAGGGTATGCCGCATCATGATACAAATAATAGTTGTTGCGATGACATGCAGGCTTGCGGTCACTGCGCGCACTGTACGCTTATCCCGTTTCCGTCGGGAATGACGGAACTTTCCTTTATTGCCTCGTCTCAGGCGCCTGTGTCTGATTCACCCGCCGATCCACTCGGCTATATTCCTCCCCTGCATGAGCAACCACCGCGCAGTTAAGTAACGCGCATCGTTCATCGTTCACCGTAGTGAACGCGTGTTATTACCATATCTGATTGGAGTTTGAAGATGAAGAATCGTCGACGTGCTTCGGATTCGACCGAAGTATTCAATGTATCACGCCGCCGCTTTGTGCAGGGCCTGGCAGCTGGCGGCACGCTGGCAAGTCTGGGTCTGTTTGATTTACCTGCCTGGGCACAAGCGCAAGTAAAAACGAATTCAATGCAGCGACAGGTATTGCGTGGCACCGAATTCGATCTGGTGATCGATGAGCTGCCGGTGAATTATACCGGTGAAACGCGCATGGCCACCGTGGTGAATGGTCAATTGCCGGCACCGGAATTACGCTGGCGCGAAGGTGATACCGTTACCTTGCGTGTCACCAATAATCTCAAGCATCACACTTCGATCCATTGGCACGGCATCATCTTGCCGAATCCGATGGATGGCGTGCCCGGTCTAACGTTTGCCGGAATTCCACCGGGTGAAACATTTACTTATCAATTTAAAGTGACTCAAAGTGGTACCTATTGGTATCACAGTCATTCCGGCTTTCAGGAACAAACCGGTTTATATGGTCCATTAGTGATCGAACCGCGCAAGCCGGATCCGTTTAAATATGATCGCGATTATGTGGTGATGTTATCGGACTGGACCGATGAGAGTCCCGACTTTGTGTATACCCGTTTGAAAAAAATGGATGGTTATTACAATCATGCCAAGTTGACCTTGAGTGATTTTATCCATGAGGCCAGGCAGAAAGGTTTTGATGCGGCCTGGGCGGAGAAATCCATGTGGGATCAAATGCGCATGAATCCACGCGATCTGGCGGATGTCTCTGCGGCAACCTATACCTATCTGACTAACGGTGCGACCCCAGCGGGTAACTGGACCGGCATCTGCAAACCGGGCGAGAAAATCCGGCTGAGGTTTATCAATGCCGCAGCGATGAGTTTCTTCGATGTGCGTATCCCCGGATTGAAAATGACCGTAGTAGCTTCTGATGGTTTGAACGTGCAGCCGGTGAGTGTCGATGAATTTCGCATTGCGGTGGCCGAAACCTACGATGTGATCATCGAATTGCCGGACGATCGTGCCTACACGTTGTTTGCGCAATCGGCCGATCGTTCCGGGTATGCACGCGCGACATTGGCGCCGCGTGCCGGTATGCAATCGGAAGTACCCGCCTTGGATCCGGTCCCCACATTAGGCATGGCCGACATGGGCATGTCGATGGACAGCATGGGTCACGGCGCGCATTCAGACGAGAAAAAATCTGCAGCGGATACCAAGAAGCCACAACCCAGCATGAAGTGCGGCGGTGATATGAAGATGGAAGGTATGGACATGTCGGCCAGCACCATGATGAAAGTCACCCAGCATGCGGCGACGGAATACGGTCCAAGTACCGATATGCGTGCCGATGAAGTCACCACCCGTCTGGATGATCCCGGTGTGGGGTTGCGCAACAACGGACGCCGCGTGCTGACCTATGCTGATTTAAAGAGTGACGGTAGCTGGCTTAATCCGCGTGAACCCAGTCGCACGTTGGAGATTCATCTCACCGGTAACATGGAACGTTATATGTGGTCGTTCGACGGAGTGAAATTTAAAGATGCGCCGCCGATCAAACTCAACTACGGAGAGGTCGTGCGTATCGTGTTGGTCAACGATACGATGATGGAGCACCCAATCCATTTGCACGGTCTGTGGAGTGAGCTGGAAACGCCGGACGGAAAATTTCAGGTGCGCAAACATACCATCTCGGTCAAACCCGGCCATGCAATCAGTTATCGCGTATATGCCGATGCCAAAGGCCGTTGGGCGTATCATTGTCATTTGATGTATCACATGATGGCAGGCATGTTCCGTGAGGTACAGGTGATATGAAAATGCAAACGCTAAATTACATTGTTGTTCTATCACTGGGTCTTGCCGCATTGCCTGTCAATGCAGCCGAGGAGCATATGCCGAGTCCCTTCCCGCACTTTGACATGCCGGTGCACGAAGATCCGTTACTCAGCAAATGGATGCTGGATCGGTTGGAGCGACGCTTCACCGATGGTGCGGATCAAACCTACTGGGAAGCACAGGCCTGGATCGGCAGCGACGAAAATAAACTCTGGTTGAAAACCGAAGGAAATCGTGTTGATGGTAAAACCGAAGACGCCGAAGTAGAGGCATATTACAGTCGCGCTGTTACGGCATTTTGGGATGCACAGATTGGTGTGCGTCACGATGTTTCAATTAATGATGCACCCTCCCGCAATTGGCTTGGCTTGGGTGTCCAGGGACTGGCACCGTATATGTTTGAAGTCGATGCCACGGCTTATATCGGTGATAACGGGCGTAGTGCGGCGCGTTTCAAAGCCGAATACGATCTGCTACTCACGCAGCGTTGGGTGTTCATGCCGGAGATCGAAGTGAATGCCTTTGGCAAAGCCGATCCCGCACGCAGTCTGGGCTCGGGTTTGTCCGATGCCGATCTGACTTTGCGGCTTCGCTATGACATTCGCCGCGAGTTGTCACCGTATGTCGGCGTGATGTGGACCAAAAAATTCGGTGGTACCGCGAACTTTGCACGCGAAGCCGGTGATGCCACGTCTGAAACATTATATGTCGCAGGCATCCGTGCCTGGTGGTAAGCAGATGGCAAAGCTGAGTGAGATGAACTGTTTAATACAAACAACTGAGGAAAAGAAGATGAATATGCGTAAAAATGAGAAATATATGAGCTCAGGATTCATACAGTCACTGATGACTACACTATTGCTGTTGACTGCTTTGTCAGTCAATGCGACGGAACAGTCAGACAAAAAAATCACTGTGTACAAATCCCCAACCTGTGATTGTTGCAACGCCTGGATCAAGCATCTAAAGGAAAATGGATTTGAGGTTGTCGCGGAAAACCACAATGACATGCCGATGATAAAAGGTGCAACGGGAATTTTGCCACAACATCAATCCTGCCATACGGCGTTCATTGGTAATTATTTTATCGAAGGCCATGTGCCAGCCAATGACATCAAGCGTTTACTGCGCGAAAAACCCGATGCATCGGGATTGAGCGTACCGGGCATGCCAATGGGTTCGCCAGGGATGGAAGGACCGCGCAAGGATTCATTCTCAGTGTTATTAATAAATAAAAACGGTAGTGTGCAAGAATATAGTCAGTATTAGTATGTCATAGTTGGTCGTGTTGTTTTGTTGTGCAAATCAGGCGCATGATTTGCATTGATGCGAAATATTTGTTAAATTGATTGGCATATGTTTCGCATCCGAAAAATCCATGATGCTGTATCACCTCGCAATAGCGAGGCAATTGAACAAATTCAGACAATCATGCGTGACCAGTTTCCCCTGGCCACTGAAAAAGAAATCGACAAGCTCTCCGGCCAATTAACTGACCCGATGAAATACAAGTTCCGCTCGGTGATTTTTGTCGCCGAAGACGGTGCGGGTAAGGTGAAAGGCTTTGCTTTATTATTGCATCTCACCGATTTGAATTGCAGTTATCTGGAATTCATGTCGACTGCACCGGGCTTAACCGGTGGTGGCATCGGCGGAATACTCTACGAGCGAGTACGCGAAGAATCACTTGCCTGGGGTGTCTACGGCATGTTCTTTGAAGTGTTACCCGATGAACCACACCTGTGTTTGTATCCGGATCTGCTCAAGCAAAATATTGCCCGCCTGAAATTTTACGAACGTTATGGTGCACGGCCTATTGTTAATAACGAATACCACAAGCCCGTCAAGCCAGACGATAATTATTTATTCTTTTTGGTATTTGATGATCTGGGTCAGGGCACCAAGGTTAATCGCAATACCATGCGCAAAGTGGCACGTGCCATTCTGGAACGCAAGTATGGCGATTTATGTGATGAAGAATATATCAAGATCGTGTCGAACTCCTTTGTAGATGATCCCATCGTATTGCGGGAACCGCGCTATATTAAGAAAAAAGAAATCCCCGCTATCGTACCGACGGCACGCTATAACAAGCCGATTGCCCTGATTGCCAATACCGGGCATGAGATCCATCATGTGCGTGATAAAGGCTATGTCGAGGCGCCGGTACGGATTGCCTCGATCACCAAAGAGATCAATAAAACCGGTTTGTTTCGCCCGTTACCGCCCCGCAAGGTTTCGGAAAAATATATTACGGCAGTGCACGATACCGATTTTGTGGACTATCTGCGGCGTGCCTGTGCCAAGATGCCGCCGGGTAAATCCATTTATCCGATTGTGTTTCCGATTCGTAATCCGAACCGTCCCCCCAAGGACATGGAGATCCGTGCCGGGTATTACTGCATCGACACCTTTACACCGCTGAATCACAATGCCTATCTCGCTGCACGCGGCGCGGTGGATTGCGCCATGACCGGTGCCGAAGAAATTCTGGCTGATGCGCATTTTGCGTATGCATTGGTACGCCCCCCCGGGCATCATGCCGAGCGGCGTGCCTTTGGCGGGTTTTGTTATTTTAATTCCGCCGCAGTTGCCGCGAATTTTCTCGCCAGCTTTGGCCATGTTGCCGTGCTGGATATCGACTTTCATCATGGCAACGGCACGCAGGATATTTTCTATCACCGCAATGATGTGTTGACGATTTCCATTCATGGGCATCCCAATGTGGCTTATCCACATTTCAGTGGTTTTGTCGATGAAGTGGGTGAAGGCGTCGGACAGGGATTTAATCTCAATTACCCACTACCCGAAGTCATTACTCCCGAACGTTATCTGCAAACACTGAAATCCGCGCTACAGCGTGTACGTGATTATGCGCCGGCCAATCTGGTGATTTGTTTGGGCCTGGATACGGCCAAGAATGATCCCACCGGTACCTGGACCCTGGGCACCGACGATTTCTTCAATAATGGTAAATTAATCGGCGCACTCGGCATGCCAACATTGATCGTGCAGGAAGGCGGCTATAACAATCGTAACCTGGGAAGCAATGCGCGTTATTTCTTTCAAGGGTTGTGGGAAGGGTATATGACCCACCTCAAGAAAAAGACCGCTTTTCATAAATCGAAATAATTGTGCCGCCATTTACTTGCGGCTGCTGATGTTCCACATTTCACGCAACTTCGCCAGATGTCGACTATGCGTGAGGATCACAACCTCATCGCCAGGCGCAAGTTTGGTGTCGTCGTCAATAAACTCAAATTTGTCACCGCGATACAGCAACACCGCACGTGCATCCGTCGGTAATTTTAATTCCTTGATCGGACCGACATCCTCATCGTGTGCAACAAATGAGAATACCCGCACGTCGTTTTTTATCACTGCGGAAATCTCAAAGGTATCCTGGCCGGAGATCATGTCCAGCAGATAGCGGCTGATGGCGCGTGTCGGGATGATCATTTCCTCCAGACCCAGTTCCATACACAGATGTTCATATTCGGGATCTTCGATCTTGGTGACCACCCGGCGGTAACCCAGCGTGCGTCCCACCAGACTGGCGAGAATATTGGTTTGATCGTTGTCTGTGAGACAAAACAATAGTTCGGATTCTTTCGGATCCGCTTCGCGTAAAATGGCAGGTTTGGTGCCGTCGCCCTGAATAAAGCCGCAACTCAAGCTATCGGACAGTTCGCGCACACGCTCCGCATCGCGTTCGATAATGACCACGTCATGACCATGTTTGAGCAATCGCCGTGCAGTGGCAATCGCAATGGCGTTGGTTCCGACAAAGACGATTCTCATGTGGTGTCCTTTCTTGCCAGCCAGGTGCGAGGATAGAGTAAGATTAATAGCGCAAACACTTCCAGCCGTCCAGCGATCATATCAAACATCAAAATAGCTTTGAGCCCGGATGCCAGATGCGGTGCAGTAATCCCGACCGACAAACCGACCGTACCCAGTGCGGAAACGACTTCGAACAGGGCATTGAGCGGATCATGGCCAGCCAGGATAAATGGCCACCACGAAAGTCCAAGCAGTGCCAGGGTGATCAACATAAAGACCAGGGCATGATGCAGGCTGGTATCACTGATCGTAATATTGCCAATGCGATTCGTCATGACGGCGTGCGCAGGTAAGGCGGAACGTTGCAATACATTGAATAATGCTTTCCACAGCATGATCAGGCGCATGATCTTGATGCCGCCCGCCGTCGAACCCAAACCACCACCCAGCAACATCGCCAGCATCACAATGATCTTGGAGGCGGCATCCAGATTTGCCGGTGACTGGCTGGCAAAACCGGTGGTGGATTGGGCGGAAAAACCCAGTACCAATGCTTCCTGCACGGTGACAAGCAGTGGCTCACTCAGATGCAGCAAACGTAATGTCGCCAACCCGCAGCTCACTGCCAACGCCAGCGCGAAGAATATCTGTAACTCCGTATCCAGCAAGACACTGCGCCAGTGGCGACGCCACAATAATAAATAGATTGGCAAGGCAATCGCACCCAGCGTGCTGATCAGTGTGACTACGCCACGCGCGCCTGTTGATAATGACAACAGGCTGTCGTTATAAGGTGCATAGCCGCCGGTGGAAATAGCGCTCATGGTTAACAACAGCGCATCAAACCCATTCCCCATGACACTCCACAATAGTAGCGTACCCAGGACGGTCAGCGTGACATACACACGCAACATGGATCGTGCGTAGACACGGGTTTCGCTCACCAGATGTTGTCGGTCCAGCCCTTCCATGAACTGACGCCGTGCCAGATGGTGATCGGCAATCAAAGCAATACTCAGTACGACAATTCCCAAACCGCCATACCATTGCATCCAGGCACGCGCAAATAAAAACGTATGCGATTTATCCTGCACGCTCGCCAACGTGGACAGCCCGGTGGTGGTGACCCCCGACACGGCTTCAAACAGTGCGTCAATAAAATTAATTCCACTGAGAAACATCGGTATGGCCATCAGCAACGGCGATAAACAGAAGGCCAGCGCCACCAGACTATACGCTTCATTATTTTGCAGTTGTGAGGGTGCCGGAAGTCGCCGGGTCAGCAAGTACATGACCAGCAAGATGATCTGTAGTGCGACGTAACGTGCCGTGATATTCAACTCGCCGTACAAAACGGAGATTAAGACAGGCGCCAGCAGCAGCGCCGCTTGCAGCATGGCAAGTTGTCCCAGGTATTTTGCGACTACCCGTGGGCGGGCGCCACGGGCGAGAATATGGAATTGTTCG
>JAHECZ010000025.1 GCA_024641475.1 Gammaproteobacteria bacterium | reverse complement strand
AATTCGATTGGCACAAAACAAGGCCATGGCGAATATAGACTAAATCAAATCAGGGAATACATAGCAGTGCGGAATATTCTCTGGTATTAGAAAATTCACACTGGCGTTATAACACTGCGTTGAAACCTTCGAACTTTGAAATAAGTATGGGGATACCTCAGGGTTAGAGAGCAATTATTGCTAATATTAGAGAATATTCCTCCCTGGCACCTATTTCATTAAACGCTTTATTCCCGATTGTCAGCGTGCGTTATTTTCGTTAGATTCAGCGACTGGCATAAACCACCAAAGGAGAAAATTATGCGTATTGGAAAAGGGGTTTTAGGCGTGGTTGCTGTATGGGCAGTTCTGATGCTCGCGCCGGGTTTGTCATTTGCGGATAACAAAGTATTGAACGGTGACGAGATTAAAGCGTTGATTACCGGCAAGACAGTACATGTCACCCGTAAAAACGATGGAGCGCAATGGAAAATCTTTTTCGACGTGAATGGCAAGGCTATTTCGTCCCAGAGCGGTGAAGGTACCTGGGATATCAATGGCTCGAATGAACATTGTAATAGTGGTGTAAATCTCAACTGTGCCAAGATCTCTGATAATGGCGATGGCACCTATTCACGATTGAAACCAAACGGCGATATCGCAGTGATTTGGACCAAAATAGTAAATGGGAAAGATATGTAGGCAGAAACGGCAGAGCGGGGTGTGTTGACATCCCGCTCTGTGTTTATCCCATCTGGTGTTCCATTCTTATCCTTAAGATTGCGTGAATAAGTCACAATCAAAACGTCAATAACACCATTCCACTTGCATCATGTCCCGGTAAAGTACCTCGCGTGATGAATAATCCGAACAAAATTTATAAAAACTGTCAATTCGCCAAGTCGCGTCTAATATTCATTTTAAGCAACCCTCAAAGGAAAGAATGATGAAAATCCCAACAAGAATCTTTGCCGGACTTTCCCGTACCAATTATTTGGCGACCCTGTCGCATCTTGTCCTTGGTCTCTGTGCAGGTACTCTGCTGATTTTCGGCAGCGCCATAGCTGCTGAACCAGTGCCATTGACTCAGCAAACAATACCAGTCAGCAATGCGGTGGAGGTGCGCAAGCTGCCCAGGTTAAATGACAAATCAAAACAATTGCAACTGCAGGAAGCGAAAGAACAATTCAAGACATTTAATGTGATCGATGTGTCAAAGTTACATTTTCCCTTTGGGCCATTTATTTTTGCTGAGCCACGTATCACGTTTAATGATGCAGGCCGTACTCTGTGTCTCTATCGTAATAATTTCTTCGAGAAGAGTGTGCGTGCGTTTTATCTCTATGATGGCGATTCCATCCAGCGCAGTGATCTTGATCCACCGTTTGTCGATGAATTTGGCCACTATTATATTGACCGGCCAGCCGCCGCAGGTACCTATACGCTGACGGTGGATTGCGATGGCAAACAATACACGATTCCGGTCAACGTACCCAACCCAGCACAATTCACGATCCCCGATATCAAGTTAAACAATGCGCCGCCAGTAGTCGCGCACTTTGAGGCCAGACAGGGCGGCGTGAATGTCATCGGGGCAAAGAAAAATACTATTGTGACCTTAGCCGCCACGGTGAGCGATCCCAATGGTGATGCACTGAGTTTTGCGTGGGGTGTTAATGCCGGCAAGATCATCTCGACCTCCGCCAATACGGCACGATGGCAGCTGCCGAACTCCGGGGGTCTCAATTTTGCCTATGTTCTGGTCACCGATGGCAAAGGTGCTTATGTCGAACGCGGTGTGATCGTCTCAACCGATGGCAACCAGGTTGCCGGATCGCAAGCGGTACCGGCAACAGCGATATCCGACAAGGTGCCACGAGCCGATCACTTTCTGACATTTTTCTCGACTAAAGATCGGCATAACTACCTGCCACATGCTTCTTTGGGTGCTGATAGCAAGATGGGTTCCTGTCGTTACTATACAGCGCTTGGTGCTGCCGCCGGTTGCGACGATCATGGTAATCTTATCGGTCCCTTGCTGACGTTCGCGAAGTGGAAAAAGCAGTGGGGGCTGGATAATCCTGCCGCCGGTTCCAAGGCCATTTATGCAAATAAGGCCGATCTCAACCTGCAACGTAATATGCATGGCATTTCGAATGCGAATGGCACCGCCTATTATGTTTGCAACTATCCGCGCGTCGACAATCTCGATATCGGAACGAACCTGGATAATGCACGCAATAATCATAATCTCGTTGCATGCGTTGCGATGGAGTATTCGCCAACTGCCGGCGTGAGCGGCAACCAGCCCTTTACGAAATTCTTTGTTTTCGCGCCTTCCGGTGGATTGCTGCAATCGGTTAATCTCGATGGTCGCGGTGAGAAATACATTCCGGGATCGTGTGTGGTATGTCATGGCGCACATGACGAGTTTGCACGTATCAATGAAAATGGATCGACCTCGCCGGATCTGGGTGCGTTATTTCTGCCTTTTGATTTGGATAATTTCGCCTATTCCAGCGCTGCCGGTCTGACAAAGGCGGATCTTGAGAGTTCACTGCGCCAACTCAATAAACTGATTCTCAACACCAATCCGAATCAGACAATCACAGATCTTATCGCTGGATGGTATCCTGCACCAACAAGCACATTCACTTCAACTTTCGTGCCTGCCGGATGGACTGCACACAAAAAACTCTATGAGGATGTCGTTAAACCACACTGCCGGACCTGTCATGTCGCAATGCCAAAGAACTTTGAAGGGGATGATCTATCCTTCCCGACATTCGACGAGTTCAATAAATTTAACTTTCAACTGGGTGATCGCGTTTGTGGGGATGGACAGGGTATCGCGCGCCGACGGTACTCGATGCCAAACTCGCTGGTGACGTTTAATCGCTTCTGGACCTCGCCAGTTGCCAGCGCCACACTGCGGCAACATCTGATCGATCAGGGCGAATTTCAGCCGACGGAGGTATGTAATCCTCCGCACTAATCACTGAGATTATTTAGATTCCGGGTATCAGGAAAGCTTCTTCCTGCTGCCCGGTATTTTGAAAAAATCGAAGATGAAGTATTATAACACCACGTTAAACCCTTCGAATTTCGGCGGCCCCAGATATATCCCCTTGGTCTCGCCTGCATTGGCATGCGCCTGACGGAACGCCTCCGAACGTGTCCAGTTCGAAAAGGCCTCGGCCGATTCCCATATTGAATGCGAGGCGAACAGGGTACCGCCGTCATCGGTCTCGCCTTGTAACAAATGAAACTCGATAAAACCGGGGACGCTCTGCAGCTGACTGTCACGATTTTTCCACACGGCGATAAAATCCGCCTCACGGCCCGGTGCAATACGAAAACGATTCATGGCAATGTACATTCTATTCTCCTGAAATAAAAAATTGGTAACCTGATTGAACGATTTGATTTCTATGTAGAAACACCGTTTGTGAATTAGCCATATCGCTGCCTCGTGTTACAACGTTGACCAGCGCACGGAACCAAAGGCATTGGCAATGGCGATCGCCCGCGCCTCCTGCAGTGCTTCGGTGGCCGCAAGGGGATTTTTACCGGCAGTGAGTGTGGCCGCATCGATTGATGTACAGGCCTGGCGTGCGATTTCCAGTAACGCAGCCTTCGGATATTCGTTATTGTCACAACCGCGATAGGCGCGGTAGTCACAGGTACATAACAGCAGCAGTTGCGTATAACGCTCTGATTGATCGAATGCGCCAAGACGTTCCAGCATCGCCGCGACCGGCCCGGCGCGTACATCGGAAACGCGGTGTACGCGTTCGGCTTCGAACAACGCCAGTAACGCCAGCTCACGACAGTCGTCGGCCAGACCGAAACGCTGGCAGATGGCTTCAATCCGCGGCCAGCCACGATCGGTATGGCGATAATGCACCGGCAGATGCTCCGGTGGTGAATCCGCTTTACCGACGTTCATCACCAGTGCCGCAAAACGCACCGGCAAGGGCGCATTACTGTGTGCGGCTTGATCCAGCACGCGCACCACATGATGACCGATATCCACCTGGTGGGGATCATCGGCAATTTGCGGAACACCGAACAAGTCAGCCACCTCCGGTAACACTTCTGACAATGCGCCGCAGGAATATAACGCACGAAACATATTGGATGGTGTTTGCGCCATCAGACCACGTTGCAGTTCAGACCAGATTTGCACCGGTGGCACGCTGGCGAGCGCACCGGCTTCCACTTGTGCAAACATGAGTTCCAGTGTTTCGTCATCGAGTGCGCCGTCCGGCTCGGCGGAGAGTGCGGCCAGCCGCAGGATACTCAACGCCGGTTGGATTTGGAGCGAGGTGGACAGGCTTGGTGATTGTGTCTTGTCGGGTTGATGCGCGTCATGCATGAGTATTTTTATTCCCCACCAGTTGGTCATTCAGATGAAGTGCAAACTGGTGCCAGGCCGGCACGAGTTCGCGCTTGATAGCAGCGACGTAATCCACTGCCAATTCATGTTCCTGCGGTAAGTTGGACATCGCGCAGGAGCTACGATTAAATTCCACGACCTCGGCCAGCAGTGCCGCATTGAAACCTTCAAAGCTGGACAGCAACGTCGGGGTGAGATCCGAGCGGCCTTGTTGGATGGCGACATGGGCGGTATCAAACGGCAGTTTGGCGAGTTCATCGAGTGCGGTGCGGTAGATCTGTGTCACGGTATCGAGCAGCGCCTGCTGGGTTAATTGTTGTTTGTGTTGTGCCGTCAGATGCCGATGCAAATGTTGCCGGTAGTGTTGCAGTGCGTTGCGGCGTAATGCCGTCACGGTGGTGCCGAATTGATGCAAGTAACTGGCATTGATTGCGCTGAGCGGTACCGCCGCCACTGGCAGTGCGGCGAGCAGGGTGCGCTGAATGTGTGCCGCCGCTACCAGCGCGCCTTCCATATAACCTCCGCCCTGTGTGGCGGTTTCCGCTGCGCCGAATAACAGTTTGCCATTCCAGAGTGGGCGTTGCAGCGCGGGATTAGCGTAGTGCGGATGTTCGCGCAGTGAGGTTTGATCGAGGCGGCTGCTGGTGAAACGCTCTGTCGACCAATCGTGCAGGTGCGGTTCACCCTGTTCGGCTTGTGTACCGAAGACTTGCACGAGTTGGCTGGCGATCAGCATGGGCATCACCTCAGGATGAATCGAGGCGCGAAACGCCGGCGGTAATGCGAAGAAACCACCGAGCGCCGCGTGTTGGCCGGTAGCGTCACAGGCATCAAAGATTTCGCCAAGCGTAACTTGCTCGTGACTGACAAACGCATTACCTGACGCACCGCTGGTACGCCAAAAAGGTTCAGTATAGCCAACGACAACTTTTGCCTGATCGGCCATCCACGTCGGCGTGGCGCGCATGGTCTCACGCAATTCATTTTCCAATGGCGGAATAAATTGTACGTGTTCTTCCAACAAACGCGGTGGAATTGTCAGGATTACTTGCTGCGCCAGCACCGTGGTGGCCGTTGTCCCGCGACGAAACACCAGTTCAACCTGGGTATCACGTTCCTGTACCGCGATGAGTTCCTGCTGCAAGTGAATAATCTCTGGTGGTAGACGTGCAGCCAATGCATCGATCATGGCTGCCATGCCGCCGGTCAGGCGATATGCGCCATTGTGCAGATTAGCAACAGGCATGGTTTGTGGTTCTTTGCCGTGATCGGTGAGATGCAACACGCTGCCGTCATCGTGTTGCGGAAAACTTGCCAGTCCCAGTTCGGCGACCAGTTGCGTGATATGCGGTTGTGTATTTGGCCAAAACCAGGTTGGACCTAAATCAAGCAGCATGTTAGCGTTAGTGCAGGGTACAGAGAGAATACGTCCACCCAGCCGATCGCGGGCTTCATACACGGTGACGCGATGTCCCTGCGCGTGCAGCCTGGTGGCGAGTGCCAGGCCGCACAGTCCTCCACCGACAATAACGGTATCTAACATAATTTACTCACTGGTCAGATCGATCTGCACAATGCCGTCGCTAATGCGCAATGGATATTCCTTTAATTCCCAACCGCAGGGTTGCAAGGATTTGCCATCGCGCCCATTGAATACCCAGCCATGGGCGGTGCAATACAGGATGCGGCCGTTGAAATCGCCACGAGCCAGGGAAACTTTTTCATGCGGACACGCCGCATCATAGGCACGGGGATCGCCACCATCAGCCCACATGATGATGATTTCCTTGCCTTCCACCATGCACGGCACCAGTTCACCTTCCAATAGAATTCTTTGCTTGCAGACATCGACAAAGGCCATACACGCTCCTGTGATTGTGATTACCGGTTCATGGTACGACAGTGTCGTTTGCCAACGTCGGTTGGTAGGCAAACAATTCCGGTTGGTTGCTGCGGTAGACGCGCAACCACATCAAGGTCGCGGGCACCAGCGATTGCACTGCAAACCATTCCGTTTGTTGCGCATCATTACCGGCTGATTCGAGTTGCCGCGCCACCATTTTCCACCCGGCCCAATCGATCTCGGCGAGCATGGTTTGTGCCGGTGCCGGCATCGCGGTGATGCTTGTGCACATCATATTGAGTTGCCGTTGGGTTTCCAGGCGCGTCAGACGGGATGCAAAGAACTCGTCTTGCTCCAGACCTTCCGTCAGTGTCAGTACGCCGATACCGGCCTCTTCGATAATCGACAGTAACGCGGCATCAAATATCGGCATGGAATTATTTACCCTTGGGGCGTTCGGCTGGCGCATAGTGACTGAAATGTCCCTCGCGCGCCGCTTGCGTTCGTGCGCTGCGCAACACGCCGGCGGTTTTTCCCGGTGGCGCCGGTTTGGAGACGAGTTTTTCCAGTGTCTGACTTGCACAGGCCGGACAGGTCGGGTTATCGCTACTGCGGATCAGTAACTCGAATGTGGCGTGGCATTGTTGGCAGCGAAAATCAAACAGTGGCATAGGCACCTGTGTCGTTATTGCGACGCTTGAAAAATCGGAATTAAATCAGCTTTAGCCGTATTCACTCACTACATTCAATGTATAGCGTGGAATCTCCACTTGCAGATCGGCATCGCCAAGTCTGACCTGACAACTCAGGCGTGACTGCGGCTCAAAACCCCAGGCCTTGCCGAGTTGATCTTCTTCATCATCGCTGGCGGCGCGTAAACTGTCGAAGCCACTACGGATGATCACATGACAACTGGTGCAGACGCAGGATTTTTCGCAGACGTGTTCAATATCGACACCATGTTGCTGTAATGCATCGCACAGGCGCGTGCCCGCAGTGGCTTCAAAGACATTACCTTGCGGACAGAGTTCTTCATGCGGTAATACCGTAATGGTCGGCATGTTCAGGTTCCTACGTCGGCAAGTTTGCGACCGCTCAAGGCGGACAGGATGTTGCGATTCATGCGGCGCGCGGCGAATTCGGTAGTGGCCCGATTCAGATTTTCTGATGCGGCGCGCAACGCAGGACGATCGGTGGCTTGCAGACACTGTTGTAATTCAGTTATAGCGTTGTCGATCTGCTTGCGTTCGATGGCTTCGAGCAATGTCTCGCCGTCTTCGGTCAGGGCGCTGTGTGTGGCATCCAGCAAGCGTTGCGCATCGATCTGTAATTCGCGCAACGCGCGTGCTTCGGCATCTTCGGAGGCATAGGCCTGCGAATCCTGCAACATACGCGTGATCGCATCATCGCTTAGCCCATACGCAGGTTTCACTGTGACCGATGTTTCGACGCCCGTGGATAATTCACGCGCCGACACACTCAACAAACCATCGGCATCGACCTGAAAGGTCACGCGAATGCGTGCGGCACCGGCGACCATGGCGGGAATACCTTTCAAGGAAAAATGCGCCAGCGAACGACAGTCACTCACCAGTTCGCGTTCGCCTTGCACGGCATGGATACTCATCGCGGTTTGGCCATCCTTGAAGGTGGTAAATTCCTGCGCGCGTGCGACCGGGATCGTGGAATTGCGTGGAATGATCTTTTCCACCAGACCCCCCATGGTTTCAATACCCAGTGATAAGGGGATGACATCCAACAATAACACTTGATCTTCGGAATGATTGCCGGCTAACGCATTGGCCTGGATTGCCGCACCCAGAGCCACGACTTGATCCGGATCCAGATTGGTTAATGGCGCCTGGCCGAAAAATTCTGCAACGGCCTGGCGTACGTGCGGCATACGGGTTGCGCCACCGACTAACACCACACCTTTAACATCGGTGACGCTCAGGCCGCTATCGCGTAATGCGCGCCGGGTCGGCGCCAGGGTTTTTTGTACCAGCGACTGAGTGATTTGCCAGAATTCGGTTTGTTGCAGTGTTAACGAAAATTGATTCGCACCGCTCAGCGTGGTGGTGATCATCACATCAGTGTGATCGCTCAAGCTTTCCTTGGCCTGACGCGCTAATGATAACAATTGTCGCGAATCCTGGGCATTCAAACCATGCAGTTGCGTTTGTTGCAGCATCCAGTCGACAACACAACGATCAAAATCATCGCCACCCAGCGCGGAATCACCGGCGGTGGCAAGCACTTCAAACACGCCTTGTTGCATGCGCAGGATCGATACATCAAACGTACCACCACCGAGATCGTACACGGCATAGACACCTTCGCTGGCGTTATCCAAACCATACGCAATCGCAGCGGCGGTGGGTTCGTTCAATAACCGTAACACCTGTAACCCGGCCAGTTGCGCCGCATCACGGGTGGCCTGACGCTGCGCATCGTCAAAGTAGGCCGGTACGGTAATCACCGCGCCGAGTAATTCACCGCCTAAGGATTCTTCGGCACGCTCGCGCAGACTTTTAAGAATGTCGGCGGAGACTTCCACCGGGGATTTTTCACCAGCGGCGGTATTGACGCTCACCATGCCGGGTGTATCGACAAACGCATACGGTAGAGTTGCGGCATGCGCGATATCGCGCAGATTGCGTCCCATGAAGCGTTTGACAGAAATAATCGTATTGGCCGGATCGGCTTGTGCCTGCGCTAACGCGGTATGGCCGACACGCGCGGGTTGTGCCGATTGATAATGCACGACCGAGGGTAATAACATTCTTCCTTCTGCATCCGGTAACACCATGTTGTTGCCATTGCGGATACTCGCCACCAATGAATTCGTCGTACCCAGATCAATGCCGATCGCGCGACGATGTTGATGCGGTGCGGTGGACATACCCGGTTCGGCGATATTGAGTAAGGTCATGAGGCGGCGTCCAGCAGCTCATCGATGGCGGTATTGATTTCATTGGCGAGTTTTTCCAGAAATTGTCCTTGCATCACCAGGCCGGCGGCACGGGTATAGTCGGCTTGCTTGTCGAACAGGTCAGACAATTGCTGCTCCAGTGTCGCGAGCTGTTGTTGCACGGTGAAATGTAATTGATTCAACGCGTGTTCGTCACGCCGGGTTTTGGCGTTCGCCAGGGATTCACGCCATTCCATTTGTTCGAGTAAAAAGCTGCCGGGCAGGGCCGCCGGCGAGGCACTGATCTGTTGCAGTTGCAGTAAATATTGCGCACGGCGCAGCGGATGTTTGAGTGTTTGAAACCCTTCGTTGGCCAGACTGGTCCATTGCGCGGCGAGACGCCGTTCATTGTCGCTGGATTGCGCATGGCGATCCGGGTGAATGCGTTGTTGCATATCGCGATAATGTTGTTCCAGCCGTTGCCTGTCCAGCGCAAACATCGGGGTCAGACCGAACAGTTCAAAATAATTCTGACCACTGGCGCTGATTTCAGACATTGAAGCTTTCACCACAACCGCACTGATTCTTGGCATTGGGGTTGTTGAACTTGAAACCTTCATTGAGGCCTTCGCGCACAAAGTCGAGCTCGGTACCAGCGAGCATGACCAGACTCTTGGGATCGATCAGAACCTTGACGCCCTGGGTTTCAATAATGACATCTTCGCTGTTGGCGGTATCGGCAAATTCCATCACATAGGCCATGCCAGAGCAACCGCTGGTGCGTACGCCCAGACGCAGGCCGATGCCTTTGCCGCGATTTTTTAAAAACTGCTGGACGCGTTCGGCGGCGGTAGCGGATAACGTGATCGACATGTATTTTCCTTTGTGTTTTAGACGGAGAATGAACTGCCGCAACCACAGGTGGTGGTGGCATTGGGATTGGTAATCACAAAACGCGAACCTTCGAGACCTTCCTTAAAATCGATCTCGGCACCCATCAAATACTGATAGCTCATTGGATCGATCAATAACGTCACACCGGCTTTTTCGACACAAGTATCACCATCCCCGATATTTTCGTCGAAGGTGAAGCCATATTGAAAACCGGAACAACCGCCGCCGCTGACGAAGATGCGCAGTTTCAGGTTCAGATTGTTTTCGTCTGTGATCAACTGTAAAACTTTATTGGCCGCGCTATCGGTGAAATTGACCGGGCTAGCGGCGACTGTGTCAGTGGTCATGCTTCATCTCCTGGTAAATGGGTTAAGCCGTGGCTTTGCTAACATGCGGTGGTTCACATGCTGTATAGCCTTCGGCGGATGTCGTTTGTTTGGATTGGTAATCGGCAATTGCGGCGCGAATGGCATCTTCTGCCAATACCGAGCAATGGACTTTTACCGGTGGTAGCGCCAGCTCTTCGGCGATCTGACTATTCTTGATCTCCATCGCTTGTGCCAGCGTTTTGCCTTTGACCCATTCGGTGACCAGCGAACTGGACGCAATTGCCGAACCGCAGCCATAGGTTTTAAATCGCGCATCTTCGATCAAGCCATCGCTGCTGACCTTGATTTGCAAACGCATCACATCACCGCAGGCCGGTGCGCCGACCATCCCGGTACCCACATCGCTGTCTTCCGCATCCATGGAACCGACGTTGCGGGGATTTTCGTAGTGATCCAATACCTTGTCACTGTATGCCATGCTACTCTCCTTTAAAATGTTCTGTGCTTAATGGTGCGCTGCCCATTGAATACTGTTGATATCGATACCGGCCTTGAACATGTCCCACAACGGCGACAAGTTACGTAACTTGTCGATTTGTGTTCTGATGATACTGATGGCGTAATCGATTTCTTCTTCGGTGGTGAAACGGCCCAGCGTAAATCGAATCGAACTGTGCGCCAGTTCATCGGGTCTGCCCAGTGCGCGCAATACGTAGGACGGTTCCAGACTGGACGAGGTGCAGGCCGAACCACTGGAGACAGCGATACCTTTCATTGCCATCATCAACGATTCACCTTCAACGTAGTTGAAACTGATGTTGAGATTACCGGCGACGCGACGTTCGAGATCACCGTTGATATACACTTCTTCCAGGTCGCACAAGCCATTTAATAATTTATCGCGCATCCGACCGATGCGGGTATTTTCCAGGTGCATTTCTTCCCGAGCGATGCGAAACGCTTCGCCCATACCGACGATTTGATGGGTTGCCAGAGTACCGGAGCGCATGCCGCGTTCGTGACCTCCACCATGCATTTGTGCCTCGATACGCACACGGGGTTTGCGTCGCACGTACAGTGCACCGATGCCTTTGGGGCCATAGGTCTTGTGCGCCGAGAACGACATTAAATCCACCGGCAGTTTTTCCAGGTCGATATCCACCTTGCCAGTGGCTTGCGCTGCATCGACATGAAACACCACCTTGTGCTGGCGACAGATCGTGCCCAGCGCCTGGATATCCTGAATTACACCGATTTCATTATTCACATGCATCACTGAGGCAAGCACGGTATCGGCGCGTAATGCCGCCGCGAATTTATCCTGGTCGATCAGTCCATTGCTTTCCGGAGTGAGATACGTCACTTCGAAGCCTTCGTGTTCCAATTCACGCATACTGTCGAGCACGGCTTTATGTTCGGTTTTGATAGTAACCAGGTGTTTACCTTTCTTATGATTGAAATGTGCAGCACCTTTAATGGCGAGGTTATTCGATTCGGTGGCGCCAGATGTCCAGACGATTTCTTTGGGATCGGCATGCACTAACGCTGCAACTTGTTCACGCGCGGTTTCCACCGCATCTTCACTGACCCAGCCATAGCTGTGCGAGCGACTGGCCGGATTACCAAAGTGTTGCGTCAGATACGGAATCATTTTCTCCGCGACACGCGGATCGACCGGCGTGGTTGCAGAGTAATCCAGATACACTGGTTGTTCGATATTACGTGGCTCACGTTTCGTGTTCGGCATAGTGATATAGATCCCTGAGTTTTGTTTAGTCACACCTACGTAAACTATGCATGGCAACTGCTGTGCCAGTTTTGTCAATAATGATTAACTGGTTGAATTTACGAAAAGTATTAACCAACCAATTCGCAATTCGCATGATTTTCGACTGTGGGAGTTTGTCGTGTTTGTTACAACTCCCGACATTATTTGTAACATAGTATGTTACTGGGACATTATCGATATCAGCCTGTATTGATAGTGTTTTCTGCGGTGTCACAGAACATGTATCTGATCTGGTACGAGACTTGCTCAGGAGTGTATTGAGCGTATAGCAAACATTACCAGTTTGTGGCTTCGACGCAGGAGTAGGGCGTGTCTATGTCAAAGTCAATTAAAGGTGAAACTCCGCTGGAACTCGGCGCGATATATGAAATCAGCAAGATACTGAGTTCTTCGCTGGATCTGCGCGTCACCTTGCGTGAACTGCTGGGCGTATTGTCCTCTTATTTAAAACTGCAACGCGGTATGGTCAGTTTGGTGCAGGACAGTGGTGACCTGCACATTGTTGGGTCATCTGGTTTATCCACGGACGAAATTGAGCGCGGTCGCTACCAATCAGGCGAGGGTATTACCGGTCGTATCATGAAAACCGGTTTGCCGATGGTGGTGCCGGATATTGCCAAGGAGCCGTTATTTCTGAATCGTACCGGTTCACGGCGGCTTGCCGAAGGTCAGATTATGTCATTTATCGGTGTGCCGATTAAAATCGGCCGTGACACGATTGGTGTACTGGGGGTTGATCGTGAACCGGGTGGCGGCACCGGCAATTTTGAATCCGATGTGCGTTTTCTTGCGATGGTGGCCAATCTGATCGGTCAGACCGTACGCTTGAATCAGCGCGTCACCGCAGAACGCGAACAGTTATTGCAGGAAAAACACCGACTGCAAAAAGAACTGAAGGTTAAATACAGTATCGATAATGTCATCGGTCAGAGCAAACGCATGCAGGAAGTGTTTGCCGAGGTACATCAGGCGGCTCCAGGTAAATCGACGGTGTTATTACGCGGTGAAAGTGGTACCGGCAAGGAAGTCATTGCACGGGCGGTGCATTATTTAAGTCCGCGGAAGGATGCGCCGTTTATTCGCGTTAACTGTGCAGCGTTATCCGAGACGTTGCTGGAATCCGAATTATTCGGCCATGAAAAAGGTTCATTTACCGGTGCGACGCAGGAACGCAAGGGTCGGTTTGAAATGGCGCATGGCGGCACCTTGTTCCTGGATGAGATCGGCGATATTTCTCCTGCTTTCCAGACAAAATTGTTACGGGTGTTGCAGGAGCGGGAATTTGAACGTGTCGGTGGCAATAAACCGATTCATGTCGATGTGCGCCTGATCACGGCGACCAATCGCAATCTCGAAGAGGCAGTGGCCGACGGTGAGTTTCGTGCTGATTTGTATTATCGCATCAACGTGGTCACGATTTTTCTACCACCGTTGCGTGAACGGCGTGACGATATCCAGCCGTTGGTAGAGCATGTGCTGGAAAAATTCAATAAAGAGAATAAACGTAAACTGTCCATGTCTGCTGAGGCCATGCAAATCATGCTGAACTGCTACTGGCCGGGTAATGTGCGTGAACTGGAGAATTGTGTTGAACGTACCGCCACCATGACGCGCGGGGACATGATTAATGATCTGGACCTGCCCTGTCAGCAGGGCAAATGTTTTTCATTGGCAATACAGGGGATGGCCAAAACCGCCAAGGTTGTGCCATTACACGCTGAATCAACCGAGATATTCAAGCATGTACAGACTAACCAGCCTGCCAGCAAACCGGCAAGTGAATCCGCGCCGCCAGAAATACTGGTTTCAGAACGCGACAAACTGATCTGGGCAATGGAACAATGCGGCTGGGTGCAGGCCAAAGCCGCGCGCCTGATGAATCTCACCCCGCGGCAAATCGGTTACGCACTGCAGAAATATAATATTCCGCTTAAACGGCTTTGATAATCATTAAATCTTATAACAAACAATGAGATAGGTTTATGTAGTTGCTTGTTGCTGGTAAAGGTCCCATTCTGGGACTCTTATCTCATACTGCGAGTTATCGCCCTGTCGACACTAAAGGCCTACTGGGAAAGTAAGCCCATGTATGCGGATGCCATCGAACCGACATTAGCCTGGTACCGGCATACCCTGCATGCTGACTGGGATTCACCCTCCGCGGTCAAACAGGATTTCAGAAACGCGAGTATTTTAAAGGACGGCAGAGTGGTGTTTAACCTGGCCGGTAATAAATACCGGCTGGTGGTTTGGATTAACTATGCTTACCGGGTGGTGTATATCCGTTTTATCGGTACCCATGCGCAGTATGATCAGATCGATGTGCAAACAATTTAAAATATGAGGTAACTGTGATGGACATCAAACCGATAAAAACTGATGCCGACTACCGTATGGCACTGAAGGTCATTGAGACACTGATGGATGCCGTAGCGGATACACCAGACGGTGAAAAGCTCGATGTGCTGGCAACGTTGGTGGAAGCTTATGAAAGTAAACATTATCCACTTGGAATACCCGATCCGATAGAAGCAATTAAATTTGAGATGGAGCAGAAAGGTCTGACTGTCAAAGACCTCGAACCGATAATCGGTAAAAGTAATCGTGTCTATGAGATTCTAAACTATAAGCGTTCGCTGACGCTGAAAATGATCTGGAAGCTTCATCAACAGCTGGGCATACCGGCGGAATGTTTAATCAAGCCGTCTTCACGGACGGGATGAAGATATTCGATTAGATTTTCCACTGCACCAGTAACTTCTTTTGTTGGTTTTACAACAATCCTCCGACATCGCCGATTCAATGGTCGCGTTCGCGACAAACGCTCAAGTTTACTAACCTGATGTTTCTTCAATAATTTTCGTCATTTTCAAAGCTGGCACAGTTGTTGATTACAGCTAATTAAAGCGTCGCTGTTGATCGGTACGCAGGTAATGGCTGCATTACTGCGGATTCATCCGGTGGATCGTATGGCACAGTTGATTTTTAAAGGAGCTGATAGATCATGGCTAGTCATTCTGAATTAAACAGTATAGCGGTGGAGGTCGCCAAACCACCTGAAGCAATCATGCAAGAGATTGCCGAACACAAGGGTTGTGGCACCTCAGGTGGTAGTGGCAAAGCCAGTTGCGGATCAGCAGCCGGGCAAGGCGACTTGTCACCGGAGATTTGGGAGAAGGTCAAGAATCATCCTTGTTACAGCGAAGAAGCACATCACCATTATGCACGTATGCATGTGGCGGTAGCGCCGGCCTGTAACATTCAATGTAATTACTGTAATCGTAAATACGATTGTGCCAATGAATCCCGACCGGGTGTGGTCAGTGAAAAACTCACGCCCGAACAAGCAGCGAAAAAAGTCCTGGCCGTGGCCTCGACGATTCCGCAGATGACCGTGCTGGGTATCGCCGGTCCCGGCGATCCGTTAGCCAACCCGGAAAAGACTTTCAAGACATTCGAGCTGATTTCACAAACAGCGCCGGATATCAAGTTATGTCTTTCCACCAATGGGTTGGCGTTACCGGATCACGTTGAAACGATTAAAAAGTTTAACGTGGATCATGTGACGATCACCATCAACATGGTTGATCCCGAGATTGGTCAGCATATCTATCCGTGGATATTCTGGGAACACAAACGTATTACCGGCATCGAAGCCGCGCGCATCATTACCGAACGGCAATTGCTCGGACTGGAAATGCTGACGGCCGCTGGTGTGCTGTGCAAGGTTAATTCGGTGATGATCCCCGGTGTCAACGACAAGCATCTGGTTGAAGTCAATCGTGCGGTGAAATCCCGCGGTGCCTTCCTGCATAATATCATGCCACTGATCTCGGCGCCTGAACACGGTACGGTGTTCGGATTGAATGGCCAACGTGGACCTACCGCGCAGGAACTCAAAGCGTTGCAGGACAGCTGCGAAGGCGAGATGAATATGATGCGGCATTGTCGTCAATGTCGTGCTGATGCGGTGGGTTTGCTTGGCGAAGATCGTTCTGCGGAATTTACGACGGAAAAGATCATGGAAATGGATGTGAAGTACGATTCCGCATCACGCCAGGCCTATCAGATAAAAGTCGAGCAGGAGCGCCAGGAGAAAGTCGCTGCCAAGCAGGAAGAACTGGCGGAACTCGCCGGTGAACACAGCGACATTAAAGTATTGGTTGCTGTGGCAACCAAAGGTTCGGGTCGAATTAACGAACACTTTGGTCACGCCAAGGAATTCCAGATCTATGAACTGAGCACGGCCGGTGCGAAATTTGTCGGACACCGTCGCGTCGATTTGTATTGTCAGGGTGGCTTTGGTGAAGAGGATTCACTCGACACCATCATTCGTGCGATTAATGACTGTACCGCGGTATTTGTGGCCAAGATCGGCGGATGCCCGAAAGATACCTTGAAGGCGGCCGGAATCGAACCGGTAGACAGTTATGCGCATGAGTTCATCGAACAATCGGCTATCCAGTATTTCAAGGCATATCTGGATAAAGTGAAATCCGGTGAGATTGTCCATGTTGAACGTGGCGATGCCGATATTCGTCAAGGTGCTTTTGTAGCAGCGTAATTGCAACATTATTTGAAATGGGAGTGAGTCATGGCATTTAAAATTATATCTGCGTCTTGCACAGCCTGTTCGGCCTGTGAACCCGAGTGTCCCAATAATGCGATTCGTGAGAAGGACGGGACATTTATTATCAAACCGGAAAAATGTACCGAATGCATTGGTTACTTCGATGATCCGCAATGTGTGGCAGTGTGTCCGGTGGAAAACACCTGTGTTATCGACAACAGCTATCCACGTTATCAGGCAGCAGGTTAGGAGATGAGCATGAATGTAACAATTACACCGGGTGCTGAAAAATTTATTCGTCGCATGATTCGTTTTAATGGCGGAGGCGAGACGGGCGGTTTTCGTCTGACAGTGACTGCCGGCGGCTGTTCCGGGCTGGCGTCAGAGTTCAGTGTGGAAGCCGCGCCGTTGGCCGGTGATAGCGTGCTGGAATGTAACGGCATTAAATTATTTCTGCCTGCGGAGAGCCGCTTGTTGCTGGAAGGTGTCACGATTGATTTTGCGGACACCCTGGCAAATAGCGGCTTGACCTTTATCGATCCCAAGAAAGCCAGCTGCGCCTGTAGCAGCAGCGGACCCAGTGTCTCTTCGATCGATATTGGAGCCATTGGGCACAAGCATTAATACGTTATTCAACCGATCTGTGGCAAGGCTAAACGTATGACAGACGGAGATCATTATGCAGAGCGAAGCTGATGCCATTTTTGCCAGTGAGCAGCAGCTTGAAGCCGCGTGTTTCGGAGCCGGCTTGCCACCGGAAGCGGAACATGAGCTGCAACTGGCTGGACAGTATTATCAACAGGACAGTCAGGCTGAGGCGCATTTATTCCGCGCGATAGAGCTGGCGCCGTGGCATGTTGCCGTGCATATCGGTCTGTATCGGTTTTACTTTTACAAAGGCCGTTTAGCGGATGCATTGCAAGTGGCCGTGAAATGTCTGGAAGAGGCGGCGACACGCATTGGTGTGGCTACTGACTGGCGTGTTGTGCAATGCAGGGATGCGGAGTTCGACAGTTACGCGGCGATTCTGCCGCGCTTCTATTTGTTCACGCTCAAGGCCTACGGCTATTTACTAATGCGTTTGGGCGATCTGGAGGCCGGCCGTGCGATCACCAATAAACTGATGGAATTGGATCCGCACAATAAACTCGGTGGCCAGGTTCTGTTGCAGGTACTCGATCGTATGGGTAAGGATGAATACGATGATTGATCTGAATGAAGCAAAGGATTATCTGGGCAATGAGATCAACTGTGCTGTTTGCACCTATCAGAATTTGCACGCCGTGGGTGAGTGCCAGTTAATGCATGCCTGCGTGCAGGATCGCTATGCCCGGCGTATCGATCGTTTTTTCAAGTGGAACCCCGATCTCGCCAGTGAAAATCTGATGCATGCGTATTTTGAAGTGCGTGCAGTAGCCGCCAAGTACGCGGACATTTTTCACCTGCCTGCATTATTAGCGGATGACGATGACACGGTGCGTTGGAGTGCCGCGCAACGTCTGCCAGCACGGTATTTATTGCAATTACGCCACGACCTCAGTCGTGAAGTACGTATCCGTGTGGCGACACGATTACACGGTGCGGATCTGCTGGAAATGTTGCACGACCCGGATTACTACGTACGCATGACAGTCGCCAAGCATCTGCAACCGCATCTGCTGGTCATGATGTTGCACGATAGCGAAGCAGAAGTGCGCCGCATTGTGGCGATACGCATCGGTAGCGAATGGATCATGTCGATGGTGAAGGATCCGGATGCCGGTGTACGGCTGGAGGCATGCCGACGTATGACGGACAGCCAACTCACCTGGTTGAAACATGATCCGGACTGGCGGGTACGCTATGAAGTGGCTGGTCGGATAGCATTGGAACATTTACAGGCCATGCGCGCTGACGAAGATCCGCTGGTGCGTGAACAGGTAATGTTGCGCTTGCAGAACGCAGCTATCGAACTTGGTGATAGTGGCGAATAACACAGAGGATAAAGTCATGGGTATGAACCGAGATGGTGATATCGTCGAACTGGAAAGTCCGCCAATGTATAACTATGGCGAAAAGGTGCGTTCGCGCAAGAGTATCCGCAATGACGGCACATTTCCCGGCAAGGAAGTGGGCGAAATTCTGGTAAAGAAAGGTGACGAAGGTTATGTCGTCAGTATCGGCACCTTTCTGCAACAGTTTTATATCTACGGCGTGGATTTTGTGTCGCACGGCTATCGTGTCGGCATGAAAGCCAAAGAACTGGAATCCGCCGAACCAATCGAAGACGAGGTCGATGACCTGGAGGCTGCATCATGATCGATCTGATTGAACCAAAATATCAATGGGGACAGCGCGTGCGTGCCAATATTGATTTATTTAACGATGGCTCCTATCCCGACCAGCCGGAAGATGCGTTATTGATCGCAGCAGGTGCGGCGGGAGAGATCGTGCAGGTGGGTACGCATACGGAAACTAACATCCCGGTGTATATGGTGGAGTTCGGGGGCAAGCATGTGGTGGGATGTCTGGAAGAAGAAATTGTCCCCGAATAACGCCATCGACATGAGTGCTGACTTCGCACCGCCGATGAGATCGACCAGCGCCATGGCGTTGCATCCCAATGATGTGGATCGCAAACGTATCGAACGCGCGCTGCAATCACGCAAGCGTTATCGCTACGTCGAACCGCAGGTCCTGCCGGTTCAGGACGGATATCGTATTACCAGTCCATGCTGTTCGCGCAAGGTGGACGACAAAGGCGGTGTTATCGACATCGCATTGCTGCAATACGATGCGACACAACAGCTCTGGTGTTTATTTCGCAAAGATCATGCGGCGCAACAGTGGGTGTTATATAACGAGTTACCGAAATTACATGATTTATTGCATCGTTTAAATGAGGATCCCTTCAGGATATTCTGGCAATGATAGGCGCTACCAATATTTATCTGGACAATAATGCGACGACACAACCCGCAGTCGAGTGCATCGATGCTATGTTGCAAACTTTGCAAAGTGTCTATGCCAATCCTTCCAGCAAACATCAGGCAGGTGAACAAGCCAGGCAATTGCTAATCCAGTCACGTGCCAATGTCGGCAAACTACTGGGTGCTTCACCTGCCGAGATCGTGTTTACCAGTGGCGCGACGGAAAGCAATGCCATGGTGCTATATGGCGCTGTGTCACAGCAACAGGATAAACGTCATATCGTCACCAGTTGTGTTGAACATCCTTCTATTCTTGCCGTGTTACGCCAGCTGGAAACCCAAGACGTGACAGTGACGTATTTGCCGGTCGATGCACAAGGTCAAATCAACTTGACGGATTTACATGATGCGATAACCGAACAAACTGCCCTGGTAACGTTAATGTGGGCCAATAATGAAACCGGTGTGATCTTTCCCATTGAAGCTGCCGCCAAAATCGCGCATGACAAAGGGGCGTTTTTTCACACCGATGCAACGCAGGCTGTGGGTAAACTTTCGATAAATTTATCCACGGCTGCCGCGGTAGATCTCTTGTCTTTGTCTGGCCATAAATTACATGCCGCCAAAGGTTGTGGCGCCTTATTTGTGCGTAAAGGCCTGAAATGTTCGGCACTCTTGCCGGGTCATCAGGAACGTAATCGACGTGGCGGTACTGAAAATGTACCGGGGATAGCATCGCTGGGCGTGGCTTGTACGTTGGCAGCACAGAAACTAGAAACGGAATCGTTACGTATCCAGCATTTACGTGATCGGCTGGAATCAACGATTGTTACACGTGTACCGCAGGCGCGTGTCAATGGTTTAGGCGCACCTCGTGTGGCTAACACCAGTAATATCTGTTTTAGCGGACTGGAAGGCGAGGTAATCCTGCATAAACTGGATCGTGCCGGGATTGCTGTTTCTTCAGGTGCCGCATGTACGGCCGGTGGTAATAATCCATCGCATGTCTTAATCGCGATGGGACTGGATTCGCAGGCGGCATTGGCTTCACTGCGATTTTCGCTAAGTCGCCTAACTACAGAAAGTGAGATAGAGCACGTGATTGAGGTAATTACCCGGATAGTCACGAGCGAATGTGCCAAGGTGGCCTGATGCAACGAAGTCAACGAAAGGTAGAACAACGATGAAAGTCATGATACGTAAAGATGCGAAAGGCCAATTGTCTGCCTATGTTCCCAAAAAAGATCTCGAGGAACCGATTGTTTCGATGGAAAATCCTGCGATGTGGGGTGGCTGCGTCACACTGGCGAATGGCTGGCAACTGCAACTCCCGGCACTGGCCGCGGATACACCGCTGCCGTTGACCGTCGAGGCACGCAAAGTCGGAGGATGAACCCATGGCATTGACAACAACCGAACTGGATCGAATCGAAGAATTTCTGCTGGCAGATGCCTCGTCGCATGCCTTGCCGGTGTTTCGCACGCGTTTTCCAGGTGTGTCACTGACACGCTGTGATGTTAGCGACATGAATGTCGATGCGACACCGTATAAAGTCAATCCGGATTTTGAATTGTATCTGGTCGATGGCCGCGATCATTGCTGGACTATGACGCAGGATCCGACTTGTGCTACCGGTATTGTGCTGGCGATGCGCCGGGCGAGGTCAGTATGAGCGAAGGCTGGATTCCTTTATCCGATCCGGATATCAGTACCGACGAACTGGATGCGGTAATGGCGACACTCAAGTCACCGCAATTATCCGGTGGTCCTGTCGTGGAAGCATTCGAAGCGGAATTTGCCGCCTATGTCGGCCGCAAATATGCTGTTGCCACCACGAGTGGCACCCAGGCGTTATTGCTCTGTTTGCAAGCCTGCCGGATTGGCGCCGGTGATGAAGTCATTCTGTCGGCGTATTCCTGGCATCAAATCGGTCACGCGATTGCATTATTGGGTGCGACCCCGGTGTTTGCCGATATCGATTATTATTCCGGTACCTTGTCGCCGGAAAAAGCCAAAAGCAAGTTCACAACGAAGACCAAGGCCATTCTGGCAGGGAATACCAACGGTCATCCCGCTGCGTGGCAAGCCTTGCGTGAATTGGCGACGCAACATGCCTTGGTTTTATTGGAAGATTCCACCGAAGCAATTGGATCACGTTACCAAGGCAAACGCGTCGGTAGTTTTGGCGATTGCGCGATTTTCGATTTCTCGCAGCCCGGACCCCTGGTGTGTGGTGAAGGCGGCATGATCCTGACGGATGACAGAGAACTCGCCAGCATCTTGCGCTATCACCGACAACGCCGTAGCGACGAACGTTTCTCGTTGAGCATCGGTGCGCATTTGCCTTATCAGGCCGCATTGAGCGATGTCAGTGCCGCATTGGGTCTGGCGCAATTGCGCCGTATCGATGCGATTCTGGCACAACGCAAGGTCGTAGAAGGTTATTACTATGACTTCGTGAAATCATTCGAAGGGATCAAGGATCCGTATATCGCCCCGGATGTGGATGAAGTCAACTGGTTTGTCTATCTGGTGCATCTGGGTACGCGCTTCACGCGCAGTAGTCGTGATGCGATCATCGAGGACATGCATACCGAATCGGTCGGTGCGGTGGCATATTGTCAGCCGATGTATTTGCAACACTACTATAAGGACAAAGGACATCGTAAAGGCGAATGTCTGGTGACCGAGAAAGTCGCGGATCGGATCCTGGCTTTGCCATTTCATGCGCATTTATCCGAAGAACATGTCGCCTTTATCGTGCAGACTGCCAAGGATGCCTCGATCAATATCGGCGCGGGCTCCGCCATTTATTTGTAATTGGGTAGGTTGGGGTGAGCGAAGTAAAGCCCAACGAATATTAAACAATCATGTTGGGCATCGCTTCGCTCAGCCCAACCTACGGTGTTAATTATTATAGAGGAGATGTGATATGCCAACGTTAACGATTATGCCATCGGGCAAAACTTTTCAAGCGGAAACCGGCGCGCGCTTGCTGGATGTCATTCTGGCCAGCGGTGAGGAAATTGCGCACAAATGCGATGCGAAGGCGGAGTGCGGTTCTTGTCATGTATTTGTTCTGGACGGCCGTAAAAGTTTGTCAAAGATTCAACGTGTTGAGAACGAACGACTCGATGCGGTTGTCGGGGTCGGTTCCAAGTCACGCCTGGCGTGTCAAACGATCATCGGGGCAGAGAATGTCACGGTGGAATTGCTCGACTTTGTTTAAGTATCGGTAACAGGATTTCAGCGTAGCTAATTTGTATTGAATAGTCATCAACAGGAGAGTTGTCATGCAAACTGAACAAGTTATGATCCATGTGCGTTTCGCACCAAATGGCAGTGTTACTGAAATTGGCGAGCGACCAGCGGCGATTACAGCGCAGGAATGGTTTAATCATCTGAGCAATACCACGCTGAATACCTATGAGAGTTTATCCGGCGGTCGCGGTTTGTTTAGAATGCCGCGTGAACTGCTCAGTACCGCCAAGGCACCCTGGAACAACGGCAAAGGGGCAAGCTCATGAATGTTACTACCGGTACAGCAACCAGGATTGCGGCAGGTCTGGCCGCAGGCCAGATTATTCCGTATCTCGGTCCGAGCATATTGAAACTCGATAGCGTTAACGCTGCTGTACCGGGCACACCCGAAGAGCTGGTGCAGCGTCTGGTTGCCAAAGCCAGCGTGCCGCACAAAATTCGTAATAATCTGACCGCGGCGGCGCAGTTCATCGAAAATTTCAAACATCGTAAAACCGTGGTAAACCTGATGAATGAGGCGTTTGCGACGGCAGCGCAACCCACTGACTTGCATCGTTATCTCGCCGCATTGTCAAACTTACCGTTAGTTGTCGATGTGTGGTATGACGGCGCGATGGAATTGGCCTTGCAGCAAGCGCGTGCCGGTAATTGGGGTGAGGTCCAAGGCCTGAGTCAGGCAGAACATTTCGGTAAATGGGTGCAGTTCTATCATGCCGATGGCAGTGCCGCAAGTGAGACCGAGGCAGCGCAGTGGTCGACCTTGTTATACAAACCGATAGGTGGCGTGATGCCGGAGAAAAATTATTTGGTATCCGATTCAGATTATGTTGAAGTGCTCACCGAGATTGATATTCAAACGCCGATTCCGCAACAGGTGCAGACGATTCGCCGTGGCCGGAGTTTTGTCTTTTTAGGTTGTCGTTTTTCGAACCAACTCGAACGCAGTTTTGCCCGACAAATCATCAAGCGCTCATCGGCGCAGCATTGGGCAGTATTGCCGGAAGAGCCAACCCGCAATGAGAAACGTTTTCTGGTTGAGCAGAATATCGAACGCCTTGATATATCATTGGCGGAATTTGTTGCAGCGTTACTGCATGACTCGCCGCACGAGGTCCGTGCAGCGAGTTAACTCTTCGTCTGGTTATTGCGGAGTAGTTGCAGGCATCCAATCGTCGCGGCGACATCCAGTGCGGTGTAATCGTCCAACGACTTGAGTGTGGTATCGGCACCGGTATTGAGCAGAGTCTTGAGGACGGACTCCTTACCGGTGGACGATGCATACATCAACGCGGTGGCGCCATTGTCATTTTGATTGTTGATATCGATCCCGGCAGTGACAAGTAACGCTATGATGTCCAGATGTTCGCCGACGCAGGCAAACCATAGGGCGTTATTGCCATCGGCATTGCGTGCCGCCAATTGGGCACCGTTACGCAGTAACGTGTGAATCATATCCGCATCACCTTGACGGGCAGCGCGCATCAGTGGTGTGAGACCGGATTCACCCAGGGCGTTGATATCATCGACTGAGAAGTGATGTTCCTGTAGCCAGGTGTGCAAGCGTGGTTCGTTCATACAGTATCCTCATTGGTTGGTTCATGCCGGTGTGCATAAGGTGGCAGGGTGGTGATGCGGGTGTCGATCAATGGACGTCCGACCGTAAAGTGGTAGAGCGTTTGAAACGTTTTGGTGTTTAGTCCCAATAGTTCGTGTACAGCGTCGTCAAAATAACAACCGATGCCGGTTCCGCGTAATCCCAGACTCTCCGCCTGCAGATACAATATCTGACCTAATAATCCGGCCTCCCAATGTAACTGCCGGTAACGCCAGGGTTCGCTCCGTACGACATTGTCGAATTCCGTCAGCATCCCCACGGCGAAACAACTATCGGCGCCGATCGCCTGATGGCAATGCAGTGTACGAAACAGTTTGCTGCCGTCGCCGGCGATCAGTTGCCATAATGGCAACTGCGCGGGCGCCGCATCGAGGCGTGCCCAGATGAAAGTCGTATCCATGGCCTGACGTAGTGCCGATTGCATGGCATTATCGCGGAGCAAGAGATACACGCCGGGCTCAACGCCTTCGACGCGATTGACGAAAATGATCGGATGGATTCGTGGCGAAAAATTCCACAGATCCATGGGTACACCTTGATGCGGTAACAAACTCTCCAGCAGTTGAAAAAAATCAGCGGTGTTCATGCTGTAATTTCGATCAAAGTGTTGTGCGCTGCGACGCTGCCGGATGATTGTCACGGCCGGGGATGTGCATGTCGGCGTGAATGTTGGATCTGGATCATGGATTGGGGTGTCAGTTGCCGGTGTGTTCGCCTGCGTGGCGGTGGCAACTTCATTGATGATAGGCCAGCGATACAGTGGATGAGGATCCAGTATATTGGCTTGACCTTGCCATTTGTCTGAACTGTTGGCGGGTATAACCGGTACCCGCGTTGCATCAGGCAGAGTTGTATTCGGAAGAATTGCGAGTAATGCATCGGGGTCTTCATGCTCGGCGGAGAGAAAATCCGTTTTACGATCCAGCCCGAGCAGCTGCGCAAGTTTTCCCGAATCGCAATTATCCACGAGTTGAATTTGCCAACCAAGTGCGGCGGCGGCATAGCGTAGCGCGCCCAGCGCATGACCGATATCCAGCTGGCAATACCGGAAGGCACGTTCACCGTATTTCCACGCTTCACGCCAATGAATCGAAGACAAGCCAATCCATATCGGGATGTGTTCTGTGTTATCTGCAATCGTAATTCCAGAGTGACGCTGTTCCAGAATATGATCGCGACTCAGATAATGGTAGACGCCAGCATCCAGTCCCGGCATGGCACGACACACCACATAAGCTTCGGTGGGGTGTAAATTCCCGGAAGAAGGATTGCAACGTAAGGCCCAGCGATCCGGACCATACTCTTTCCATGCGGATAATCCGAAAGACAGTTCCAGTAATATGCTCAGCGATTCTATGTTGACCGGATGCGGTGGCGTCATTCCCGGGGCGGCAAATAAATCCGCAAAGCGGGTTAACACACTATCCGCACGCAGCGGTAAGGTTATTGTTGGACTTCCGGCGAATTCCCGAAACGCGTTGGGTTGCGCGTCCCAGTCAAGCGTTTCCGGCCCGGTCGCGTAACGACTGAGATGGTGTTTGGTGCGTTCATGATACGTAAAAATAATATCGGCTGGATTCATAGGGCACCGGTGTTGCCATGTTGGAATTCTGTGCTAGATTGCATCGGTTTCACGGCGTTGACAGGTCTGTATGTCATCTTTGTCGGATGCGAGTAACGGCATACCCAGCCAGTCATCAACGCGCCGGGCATCAAATCCGGCGATGCATTTGTTGTTATATTCCATTAAAGGTCGACGGATTAACAGGGTATCTGTGAGCATCAACGTTATTGCCGTCCCGGCATTAAAATGTTCCGGGACGATTTCACCTGATTTGATACGAGGTGCAGCAGGATTAAACCACGCAGTTACCGGCAGGTCACCGAAGAATTCACGCAAGCGTTGGCGTGTCCACGGCTCGGTTAACAGATCGCGTGCAATGACGGTATAGCCAGCATTTTTTAACAATAGTTTCTGGCGTGAATTATTCGCACAACCGGGTTTTTCATAAAATATGATAGTGGACATCGGTGTTTGCCTATGTATTTGTGTTCTTTGTGCGCACGAGTTGGAGTAATGCGTCACTTTGTCTGGTTATCTGTTGGACGATATTTTTATCCAGTTTGTTAATCCAGTATGAAGGAATCGATTCAATACCATACGCAGCGCCGCATAACATGCCGGCTAATGCGCCAGTCGTATCGGCATCTTCACCACGATTAATTACCTGCGTTACACAGGATTCATAACTGTCGCTGCGGAAAAAATAATATAACACCGTTTGCACGGTATCGACGATGTAGGCACTGGCCCGACGTGGGTAAGGTTCAAAACGAAATAACGGATATTGCTGGACAAGTTGATTGGCTTCAACACGACAGGCTTTAATGCCGTTGCCCTGAATCAATTGTTGTGTCATCCGTCCTAATGCTAATGTGCCGGCATCCGAGAGTGGATGTTGATGGGTTAACCGGGCTTGTGCCAGCGTCCATTTTTCAAACTGTTTGTTATTGCCCAGTGTGGCAATACTGACCGGCAAGTTGCGCATGCAGGCGCCATTACCGGCATCGCCTTCATTGGCAGGGGCGCTTAGGCTTCCGTCGGCGATATAACGTTGAATGCCTCGCCGACAGGTATTACCGACATCGACCGGTCTGCTCTTGAGCCAGGTGACGAAGGCGTTGGCGATATGCTGTACTTTCCATGCGCCTGGATGCAGTAAGGCATCACCGAGTGCTAATGACATCTGGGTATCATCGGTTATTTGTCCAGGTTTGAGTTTCAACCAGCCACCGCCAATCATGGTGCGATGTACTCCATATTGAACTTCAATTTCACGTGCTGTCATAAATTCCACGGTGGCGCCGAGCGCATCACCAACGGCCAAACCAATATAAGCGCCCAGAGTGCGACGCTGGATATCTTCCCAATCAGTAGTATTAAACAAGCCTGTTTCCTTATTATTTATTTCAGAGCTGTTGATTATATAAAGCTGGATGTGACCCGGTAGTCACCGCCGATCACCAAATATTCGCTTTCACCTTTCAGGGCATGTTCGAGTAATAACTCACTGTAAAACAGAATTTTGACTTTGGGTACATTCACATCGAGCAGGTAGTCACCAAATTCACAGGCAATGTTGCGCTGCGCGGTAAACGATACAAGATTGTTCATACGTAATATGATTTCATTGCAGGGATTTTTCTGCAATATGCCATCTTCGCTAAAATCATTGATGCCGCGATATAAACGTAGATGGCGATTTTTGCCATGCCATCTTGGCAATGACCACTGACAAAATTCATAGAGCAGATCCAGCTGGGTGAAAATATTGTTGTTATGAAACCGGCTTGAAAACTTTTCGTCGAGGTAATTGCTCCAGCCTGATGATGATACTCTGGTCAACGGTACCTTGTGAAATACCGGATAAATGCCAAAACGACTTTCGACCCAGGCCTTGAGTACCGCCCCCTCGCGACTATTGGTATCAAAACCCCAGCCGGATAACAGGCGACGATAACTGCTGTGGAAGCGTCGTTTGCCGGTATTCGCTATTGCAGTGCTGGTCTCATGCAGCAGAAATATTTCCTGCATGTAATTATCAAAACAGCTGGCTGCCTGTTTGACGTCGACACAAGCTCCAAGTTCGTTAAACAATCTCATGTGATTTTCACGAACACCGGCAATATGCAACGACAGTGGAAAATCATTGAAGGCGATGCTTGCCAGCAAACCGGCTGGCAGTCCCACCAGATTTACACCATAGCCGGTTCCATACGAATACATACGTAAAAATCAGTTGGCGTAAATCGGGATAATGCTATGGGTGTTACGTCCCAACAGGCGATCAACCTGTTTGCGGGTTGTTTCTACGGTAAGCGGTTTAAACAGCACATCGTCAGCGCCTTGTTGACGCGCCTGTGCCGCCAGCGGATCGGTTTTGTCTGTCAAGACCACGATAAGTTTAACCCGATTAAATCTGGATTTTAATGTAGATAACATCGTCAGGCTGGCATTTTTCACGATACCTTCACCCAGTAATATCAAATCAGGCGTACCCTGTTGTTCGGCCTTTTGCAGCGCTGCGTCGATGCTCGCCAATTCATGTGTTTCGTTTTCGTCGTGCAACATAAATTGCAGGATGGCACGGGTAATTTCGTCATCATCGATAACAAAGATACGCTTGTTGTCCACCGCCCGGGATGATTCCACACCAATTTGCATTGCCTGCTCCTGTGAATTTAGGGATTGTTACCAGTCTCTAGCAAAAGCTATTCCGTCGCAGCCCTATCTGTGTCGCGTATAAAAAAATGCTGAATTTACACGGTGTTAGCCATTGTCTGGTCATGCGGCAGAGCTGTTTTCGATGTCTTGTTTGCGACAGGACTGTCTTTGCGTTGTTAGCTTTGTTACACGTTTTAGTGTTGCAGCCAGGACGCGGAATGGCTGTATTAATATATTTAAAACAATGAGTTATGGGGGTATTGGCAATGTGGCACGGATGTTGAAGTACCACTGTCGTAACAGCACTGGTAGCGGATATGGAGTCGAGAAACAACGTGGCATGTCGGCACGGTACTGAAAAGGCAACCTGACAAACAATTTCAACGGATTAATGGAGAAACACATGGCGAGCTTAAGACAAATTGCATTCTACGGTAAAGGTGGTATCGGTAAATCGACCACATCGCAAAACACCCTGGCGGCACTGGCCGATCTGGGTCAAAAGATCATGATCGTTGGTTGTGATCCCAAGGCGGATTCAACCCGGTTAATTCTCCATGCGAAGGCGCAAGATACGATTTTAAGTCTGGCCGCCGAAGCAGGCAGCGTGGAAGATCTCGAACTCGAAGACGTATTGAAAGTTGGTTACAAGGATATCAAATGCGTTGAATCCGGTGGCCCGGAACCTGGCGTTGGTTGTGCCGGTCGCGGTGTGATCACCTCGATCAACTTCCTGGAAGAAAACGGCGCGTATGAAGACATCGACTATGTTTCCTATGACGTATTGGGCGACGTGGTTTGTGGTGGATTCGCCATGCCGATTCGTGAGAACAAGGCGCAGGAAATTTATATCGTTATGTCCGGCGAGATGATGGCGATGTATGCCGCCAACAACATCTCCAAAGGTATTTTGAAATATGCCAATTCCGGCGGTGTGCGTTTGGGTGGTCTGGTGTGTAACGAACGTCAAACCGATAAAGAACTGGAATTAGCCGAAGCGCTGGCCAAGAAACTTGGCACCACGCTGATTCACTTTGTACCACGTGACAACGTTGTGCAACATGCTGAACTGCGTCGTATGACGGTGCTTGAATATGCGCCGGAGTCGAAACAGGCGGATGAATATCGCCAGCTGGCGACGAAGATCCATGCGAATCAGGGTAAAGGTATTATTCCAACACCAATTACCATGGATGAGCTGGAAGCGATGTTAATGGAACACGGCATCATGAAACCGGTTGACGAATCGATTGTTGGCAAGACCGCTGCAGAACTGGCGGCCGAAGCGGCAGCAGTGGCGTAAAGCGGTAGTGTAGGTTGGGTTGAGCAAATTTGTTCAACCCAACACGGTAATCGCCGGGTTTCGGCTGAGGCTTCAACCCAGCCTACATGTCATTTATTGAGGAGGCGCTATGAGCCTGACAGTGCAAGAAACGAAAGCTAGAAACAAAGAGATGATTGATGAGGTCCTCAAGGTATATCCGGAGAAGACCGCCAAACGTCGCGCCAAACATCTGGGTACTTTTGAAGAAGGTAAACCGGATTGTGGCGTTAAGTCCAATATCAAATCCGTACCAGGCGTGATGACCATTCGTGGTTGTGCCTATGCCGGATCCAAGGGTGTGGTGTGGGGTCCGATTAAAGACATGATCCATATCAGTCATGGCCCGGTAGGCTGTGGTCAATATTCCTGGGCAGCACGACGCAATTATTATATCGGTACGACTGGTATCGATACGTTCGTCACCATGCAGTTTACTTCTGATTTCCAGGAAAAAGACATTGTGTTCGGTGGTGACAAGAAGCTGGAAAAAATCATGGATGAAATCCAGGTTCTATTTCCGCTCAATCACGGTATCACCGTGCAATCCGAATGTCCGATTGGTTTGATCGGTGATGATATCGAAGCGGTATCGAAAAAGAAATCCAAGGAATATAACGGCAAGACGATTGTACCCGTGCGTTGCGAAGGCTTCCGCGGCGTGTCGCAATCCTTGGGTCACCATATCGCCAATGACACGATTCGTGATTGGGTATTCGACAAGATGGGTGATAAGCCTGCCACGTTCGCAAGCTCGCCGTATGATGTTGCCATTATCGGTGACTATAACATCGGTGGGGATGCCTGGTCTTCACGTATCCTGCTGGAAGAAATGGGTTTGCGTGTGATTGCACAATGGTCGGGTGATGGATCGCTGGCTGAATTGGAAAATACACCCAAGGCCAAGTTGAATGTATTGCATTGCTATCGTTCGATGAACTACATCTCACGTCACATGGAAGAGAAGTATGGTATTCCCTGGGTGGAATACAATTTCTTCGGTCCTTCCAAGATTGAAGCCAGCTTGCGCGAGATCGCCAGCCACTTTGACGACAAAATCAAGGAAGGCGCGGAACGCGTTATCGCCAAGTACAAACCAATGATGCAGGCGGTAGTGGATAAATACAAACCGCGTCTGGCCGGCAAGAAAGTGATGTTGTTCGTCGGTGGTCTGCGGCCACGCCATGTCATCGGCGCGTATGAAGATCTCGGTATGGATGTGGTTGGCACAGGTTATGAATTCGGTCATAACGATGACTATCAACGTACCACGCATTATGTCAAAGACGGCACATTGATTTATGACGATGTCACCGGTTATGAATTCGAGAAATTCGTCGAAGCGGTACAACCCGATCTGGTTGGTTCCGGTATCAAGGAAAAATATGTCTTCCAGAAAATGGGCGTGCCATTCCGTCAAATGCACTCATGGGATTATTCCGGTCCTTATCACGGCTACGATGGCTTTGCGATCTTTGCCCGCGATATGGATATGGCAATTAATAATCCGGTTTGGGGCCTGACCAAGGCACCGTGGAAGTAATGTAACTGTGTAGGTTGGGGTGGGCATTACGCACCCCAACGTGCTTAACAATCGTTGGGACAGGCT
The DNA here is from genome assembly GCA_024641475.1 of Gammaproteobacteria bacterium. Taxonomy (GTDB): domain Bacteria; phylum Pseudomonadota; class Gammaproteobacteria; order UBA6429; family Thiohalophilaceae; genus JACQBC01. The sequence goes on along the minus strand of JAHECZ010000025.1, from coordinate 6,670 downwards.
GATGCCAACCCAATCTACATCTGGAGAAAATGTATGAGTCAGAACACTGATAATGTGATTGACCATTTCAACTTATTCCGCAGTCCGGAATATGTGGAAATGTTCGAGAACAAGAAAAAGAATTTTGAAAACCCGGAAACGGTCGAAAAGGTCGAAGAGATCCGCGAATGGACCAAAACCTGGGAATATCGTGAAAAGAATTTTGCGCGCGATTCCCTGACGGTTAATCCCGCCAAAGCCTGTCAACCCCTGGGCGCTGTCTTTGCCGCCGTCGGATTTGAAAGTACCTTGCCATTTGTGCATGGCTCACAAGGTTGTGTTGCTTATTACCGTTCGCACTTTAGTCGACATTTCAAGGAACCCAGTTCCTGTGTGTCGTCATCGATGACAGAAGATGCGGCGGTATTCGGTGGTTTGAACAATATGATCGACGGTTTGGCGAATGCCTATAACATGTATAAGCCGAAGATGATTGCCGTATCAACGACCTGCATGGCCGAAGTGATCGGTGATGATTTGAACGCCTTCATCAAGTCCTCTAAAGAAAAAGGTTCAGTACCGGTGGAATTTGATGTGCCGTTCGCGCATACCCCGGCGTTTGTCGGTAGCCACATTACCGGCTACGACAACACTCTCAAGGGTATTATCGAACATTTTTGGGATGGCAAGGCAGGGACGGTACCAGCGGAAGTGCGTGCGCCCAATGGTTCGATTAATTTTATCGGCGGATTTGATGGTTACACCGTTGGCAATATGCGTGAAATAAAACGCATCTTTGGTTTGATGGGTATCGATTACACCATTCTGGCGGATAACTCTGACGTCTGGGATACGCCAGCCGATGGTGAATTCCGTATGTATGATGGTGGTACCACTCTGGAACAAGCCAGGTTGGCATTGAATGCCAAGGCGACAATTTCCATGCAGGAATATTGCACGGAAAAGACCATGAAGTTCATTGAAACCAAAGAACATGATGTTGCCAACTTCAATCATCCCGTCGGTGTTGCAGCGACGGATAAATTCCTGATGGAAGTGGCACGGCTTACCGGCAAAACAGTTCCTGCGGAATTGGAAAAAGAACGTGGTCGTTTGGTCGATGCAATTGCTGATTCCAGCGCGCATATTCACGGCAAGAAGTTTGCTATTTACGGTGATCCGGATATGTGTATGGGGCTGGCAGGGTTCTTGATGGAACTTGGCGCAGAACCGGTACACGTTCTGGCTACCAACGGCAGTAAGGATTGGGCGGTGAAGATGCAGGCATTATTTGATAGCTCCCCATTTGGGAAAAATTGCCATGCGTATGCCGGCAAGGATTTATGGCATATGCGTTCACTGTTATTTACTGAACCCGTGGATTTTCTGATTGGTAATACCTACGGTAAATATCTGGAACGTGATACCGGTACGCCGTTAATTCGTATCGGCTTCCCAATCTTTGATCGTCATCATCACCATCGTTATCCGGTATGGGGCTATCAGGGCGCGATGAATGTGCTGGTCTGGATCCTCGACAAGATATTCGATGAAATGGACAAGAACACCATTGTTCCGGCGAAGACCGATTATAGCTACGACATTATTCGTTAATAACCAACCTTGCGGAACCGGGTTACCCGGTTCCGCAAAATTTGAGGTAGACGTATGGCAACGGTAACTTTTTCATCTCCGGCAATGAAACGTGACTTGACAGTTTATGCAGTCGCCGGGGATCGCCGGACATTGCTGTCTGTTGCACAAAGTAACAAAGTGCCGGTGAATTTTGAGTGTGAAAATGGCGAATGTGGTTCATGTGCCATCAAGGTCGATGTGCTGAGCAAAAAGCTGCCGATGGCCATGCATTTGACCGAAAAGGAAAAGACGGTGCTGAAACTGGCGGGAAAAATCAACAAGACCCAGATAGAAAATGCCGAGGTGCGTGATGAGCCGCCGCCGTGGCGTTTGGCGTGTCAGTATATTGTGCGTGATGAAGAGATACTGGTTAAATTTTAAAATTTAGTGGAACAGTGTGATGGCTACCGTAACTTTTCTTCGAAAAAATTATACAAGACTGATGTCAGTCGAGGTACGTTCGCAGGAATATCGTACGTTGTTGAGTCTGATTCGCCAATTCAAACTGAGTGAGCGGTGTCATTGCAATCAAGGCGAGTGCGGTAACTGTGCCGTGCAGGTCGTGCCAGTCCAGTCTGGCGATGAACAGCGAGAACTACGGCTGGAAAAAAGAGAGAAAACAATTTTATACAGTGCAGGCAAGCTGACACAGCAGCAATATGAAGCGGCGCAGGTACCAGCGGCATCCGTGCCATGGCGGCTTGCCTGTCAATACATGGTGCGCTACGAAGACATTTTTGTGGCGGTATAAATTACCGCGGAGGCCAAGCGATGAGTTCGTTATCTGGCAAGATACAAGAAGTGTTTAATGAACCCGGCTGTGGTAAAAATCAGGCCAAGGGCGCAAAAGAGCGCAAGAAAGGCTGTACCAAACAATTGCAACCTGGCGCAGCCGCGGGTGGTTGTGCCTTCGATGGTGCCAAGATTGCTCTGCAACCGATTACCGATGTGGCACATCTGGTTCATGGTCCGATCGCCTGCGAAGGTAATTCCTGGGATAATCGCGGCGCCAAATCGTCCGGCCCGCTGATATATCGCACCGGGTTCACCACGGATATCAACGAAACCGATGTTGTCTTTGGTGGCGAAAAACGCCTGTTCAAGTCCATCAAGGAAATTCTCGACAAATATGATCCGCCTGCGGTGTTTGTTTATCAAACCTGTGTGACTGCATTGATCGGCGATGATATTGAAGCGGTGTGCAAAGCCGCTACACAAAAATTCGGCAAGCCGATCATTCCGGTGAATGCACCGGGGTTCGTCGGCAATAAAAACCTCGGCAATAAACTGGCTGGTGAGGCCCTGCTGGATCATGTCATCGGTACGCAGGAACCCGACTACACCACCCCGTACGATATCAATATTATCGGCGAATATAACCTGGCCGGTGAGTTATGGCAGATCAAACCATTGTTGGATGAGCTGGGGATTCGTATCCTGGCATGTATCTCCGGCGATGCACGCTATCACGAAGTGGCCCGTTCGCATCGTGCCAAAGCCGCGATGATGGTTTGTTCCAAAGCCATGATCAACATCTCCCGTAAGATGGAAGAACGCTACAACATTCCGTTCTTTGAAGGTTCGTTTTACGGCATTTCCGACATGAGTGACTCATTGCGACAGATTGCGCAATTGCTGGTGCAACAAGGCGCGCCAGACGAATTACTGGCGCGGACCGAAGCGCTGATTCAACGTGAAGAAGCACGTGTCTGGAAAAAACTGCAACCTTATAAAGAACGCTTAAACGGCAAGCGGGTGTTGTTGATCACCGGTGGGGTGAAATCCTGGTCGGTGGTGGCTGCCTTGCAGGAAATCGGCATTGAGATTGTCGGCACCAGTGTGAAGAAATCCACCAAGGAAGATAAAGACCGTATCAAGGAACTGATGGGTAATGACGCGCACATGTTCGATGACATGACGCCGCGCGAGATGTACAAGATGCTGAAAGACGCCAAGGCGGAGATCATGCTGTCCGGTGGGCGTTCACAATTCATTGCACTCAAGGCCAAGATGCCGTGGCTCGATATCAATCAGGAACGCCATCATGCCTACGCCTCGTATGATGGCATGGTCGCGTTAGTCGAAGAGATCGATAAGGCACTCTTCAATCCGATTTGGGAACAGGTTCGGCTTGCAGCACCCTGGGAGAAACAGTCTGACACCCGTGATGAGACGTTGAGTTATCCTCATTACTCTTCGCTGGTTGCCACTTCCTGAGGTTAAGTCATGGCCACTGTCGCGACATCAAAAAAAGCCTGTAGCGTCAATCCGCTGAAAATGAGTCAACCGATCGGTGCGGCATTGGCCTTCATGGGTTTGAATAATTGCATGCCTGTACTGCATGGTTCACAGGGTTGCACAGCATTTGGTTTGGTCCTGTTCGTACGGCATTTTCGCGAAGCCATTCCATTGCAAACTACGGCGATGAATGAAGTGACCACGATCATGGGTGGTATGGAAAATATCGAGCAGGCGCTAATCAATATCAACACGAAAGCAAAACCGGACATCATCGGTATTGCATCGACCGGCCTGACCGAAACCAAAGGCGACGATGTTGACGGTTATCTGAAATTAATTCATGCCAGACATCCGGAACTGGCGAAGATACCCGTCGTGTATATCTCCACGCCGGATTATAAAGATGCCTTTCAGGACGGCTGGGCGCGTGCGGTTACCAAAATGATTGAGGAATTGGTTCCCACCGGACCTTATCCAATCAAAGACGACACACGTATCAACGTTTTGCCCGGTTCGCATATCACGCCCGGTGATCTGGATGAGTTACGCGATATTTTCGACGCTTTTGGCCTGACGCCGGTATTCCTGCCGGATCTGTCCGGTTCATTGGATGGCCATATTCCGGAGGATTTTTCTCCCACGACGCTTGGCGGTACCACGTTGGCAGATATTCGCGTGATGGGTGGCGCACGCCTGACGATTGCCATCGGCGAACAAATGCGTCCTGCCGCTGACGCAATGCAATCTAAAACAGGTGTGCCATCCGTCGTATTCGATCGCTTGACCGGTCTGGAAGTCAACGATCGCTTTATCGGCATGTTAGCCGGGATTTCCGGCCGTGCTGTCCCGAATAAATTCCGGCGCGAACGCAGTCAATTGGTGGATGCGATGCTGGATGGCCATTTTTCCTTTGGCCGCAAGCGTATTGCCATCGGTGCAGAGCCGGATTTGCTGTGGAGCCTCGGTAGTTGGTTAACGGAAATGGGCTGCACACTCACTGCTGCGGTGACGACAACTCATTCGCCCATGTTGGAAAAGTTAGCGGTTGACGAAGTGCTCATCGGTGATTTGGAAGATCTGGAGCAACGTGCACAAGGATGTGATCTGTTATTAACACATTCACATGGTCGGCAGATGGCGCAGCGGTTGGATATTCCGTTTGTGCGAATCGGTCTGCCATTATTTGATCGACTTGGCGCGGCGCACCGACGCATGGTGGGTTATCGCGCGACACGGGATCTTATTTTTGAAATCGGCAACCTGTTTATCGCCAATGGACATGAATTAACGGCGCCGACGCAGGATGCGACTACACACATTGGCACAGTAGCAACTCATGGCGCGGCGACGGTTACGTTTAATTAAACCCGGACGCGCAAGAGGCGAACAATCTGATGACGGAGGGCGTATGAAGATCGCATTTGCAACCCAGGATTTGAAACGGGTCGACGCCCATTTCGGCTGGGCGAAGAATATTGCTATCTATGAAGTTTCACCAGAGGAACACCATTTTCTGGAGGCCATTCAGTTCGATGGTGATCTGCAGGAAGATGGCAACGAAGATAAACTCGCCCCCAAGCTGGAGGTTATCAAGGATTGTGCGATTTTGTACGTGGCGGCGATCGGCGGTTCCGGTGCGGCGCGGGTTGTCGCACAGAACATCCACCCGATTAAGGTACAAGAGCCCGAAGCGATCAGTGACATTTTAGTCAAACTACAAGCGGTATTGGCTGGTACACCGCCGCCGTGGTTACGTAAGGCCTTGCATAAGGGTAAGGAACGTCAATTTGATTTTGCCGAGGAGACAGACAATGGCTAGTACCCAAACTGCAACTGTGTTAACCGATCCGATGGAGTCGGTATTTACCAAAGAATTAATCAAGCAATGGCGTGCCCAGGATATGCACGGCACCTGGGAAGGCAAGAGCGATGCGCAATTACTTGCGCCCTATGTCATCGACAAGGAAGCGCGTAAATTACTGCCGCTGATGGGCGATCCGGATCCGGAAACGTTATGGCGACTGGAAATCTTTTACAACGCGGTTGGCCTGGCGATTGAACGCGCCACCGGCGTGATGGTGTCGCCGATGATGAAAATGCATCATGAAGGTTTTGGCAAGATGATACTTACCGCCGGACGCCTGGTCGTGGTCAACAAACAGTTACGTGACGTGCATCGCTTCAGTTTTGTCAGTATGGAAAAACTGGCGGAAGAGGGTGAGAAGCTGGTGGCTGCCGGTGTCGCCATGATTGAAAAGTATCCCGAAGTGGCAAAATACAGTTAGGAGCTAGCATGAGTGATGTTGAGACATTAAAAGCGCAAGTGAAAAAACTCAATTCACAAGCGAATAATCTGAAAATGAATCTGCATGATCTGGCCGAAGATCTGCCCATTGGCTGGGATAAAATTCCAGAACTGGCACAACAGACGTTTGAAACGTATAAAAATCTGGCTGAGGCGCGCGCGAAGCTTGCCGAGGCAGGAGGCTAAACATGGCCAGTGTCACCATTACCTTGCCGGATGGACGCAGCTGGACGCCCAGGTTCGTGGCGAAGATTGAGGAAGAAAAATGTATTGGTTGTGGACGATGTTTTCGCGTCTGTGGCCGTGATGTTTTACAACTGGTCGGCATCGATGAAGCAGGCGAGCATATCAAGCTCACGCTGGGTGACGATGATGATGACGATGCCGAGTACGAAAAGAAGATCATGACCATTGCCAACCAGATGAACTGTGTCGGTTGTGAGGCTTGTGCCAAGATCTGTCCGAAAAAATGTTACACCCATGCGCCGATGACGCAGGAATAAACAGGAT
>JAHECZ010000074.1 GCA_024641475.1 Gammaproteobacteria bacterium | reverse complement strand
GGAATGCAGGTAGGCTTGCTCAAACATGCGCACCATCAATTTGATATCGATATTCCCGGTAAAGACAGTTATGAATTACGCAAGGCAGGGGCATGCCAGGTACTTGTTGCTTCATCCCGGCACTGGGCATTGATGACTGAAACGCCTCAGCGTAACGATGATCCGTCACTGCCGGAAATGCTCACTCAGCTGGATCAATCACAACTGGATATTATTTTGGTCGAGGGTTTCAAGCATGCGCATCTTGCCAAGATCGAAGTCCATCGTCCAATCGTGCAAAAGCCTCTTCTGTGCCACACTGATACCGACATTATTGCCGTGGCCAGTGATACAACCGATTTGACCGATATTTCCGTGCCACGGCTGGATTTGAATGACCCACAACAGATCGTCGGGTTTATCCGTAACTGGATACTGGATCAATCCCAAACAATGTCTGCATAATCCACTTATGAAACCAACGATACCCGTCTCCGCGCCCGCCTGTGATACACCTGACCCTGGTCTGTTAACGGTGGTTCAGGCACAGACACATATTCAGCAATTCATAACCCCTGTCGAGGCAACAACTAATTTAAATATCCGCGATGCTTTAGGTCGCGTTCTCGCCTCTGACATTACCGCACCAATCAATGTCCCGTCATATGCCAATTCGGCCATGGATGGTTACGCTGTTCGTAGCGCGGATTTATCCAATCAACAACCGATAGAATTTAATTTAATCGGCACTTCATGGGCAGGCAAACCCTTTACTGGCACCGTTGCCAGTAAACAATGCGTACGGATCATGACCGGTGCGAAAATCCCTGCTGGCGCCGACACCGTGATCATGCAGGAACAAGTACAAGTACAGGATCATCTGGTGCGTATCGGCGCTGGCCACCAGACAGGGCAAAACGTCCGTTTGCCCGGTGATGATATTCGCCAGGGTAGCGCCTTACTGACACGCGGTAAAAAACTCGGACCGGCAGAACTCGGCTTGCTTGCCTCTCAAGGCATTGCACAAGTAGCGGTGTATCGCCGCGTGCGTGTGGCTTTCTTTTCCACCGGCGATGAATTAACTCCCGTCGGCGAAGCATTGCGCGATGGTCAGATCTACGACAGCAATCGTTACACCTTAACCGGTATGTTGACGCAAGCCGGTGCTGAATTAATCGATCTCGGTGTCATCGCCGATCAACCCGCTGCCATCGAACAGGCCATGCACTCAGCCGCCGCACAAGCCGATGTGGTCATCACGACAGGTGGTGTCTCCGTCGGCGATGCGGATTTTGTTAAAGCCGTGCTGGAAAAACTTGGGAAAATAAATTTCTGGCGCATCGCAATGAAGCCCGGCAAACCGTTAGCCTTGGGCAAAATTGCTAACGCGGCTTTTTTTGGACTACCCGGCAATCCGGTATCGGTCATGGCGACATTCTATGAATTCGTGTTGCCAGCCTTGCGTGTCATGGGTGGCGAAGCATCACGTGCGCCATTGCTGCTGCATGCGATCAGCAAATCGCGTTTGAAAAAATCACCGGGCCGCACGGATTTTCAACGCGGCGTGTTATCGTCGGAAAACGGCAAACTGTATGTGGATGCCAGCGGTATGCAGGCATCCCATATCCTGAGCGGCATGAGTCGCGCCAATTGCTTTATCATCTTGCCGCAAGACAGCGGCAATGTCGAAGCGGGCGCGGAAGTGGAAGTACAACCGTTCGCGGATTTTGTCTAGACAACCTTGCACTCAGGTTTCCTGGTTATCACCTTCGGCCATTGATTTGTGCACCTCTGCCATATCAAGGGCTTTGGCATCGGTAATCAACTGCGCGAATGCACCGGCTGGTAGTGAACCTGCTTCAGAATACAGAATCACCTGTTCGCGAAAGATCATTAAAGTCGGGATCGAACGAACCTGAAACGCCGCCGCTAATTCCTGTTCCACTTCGGTATTCACCTTGGCAAATACGATGTCCGGAAATTGTTCGGAAGTGGATTCATAGATCGGCGCAAATGAACGACACGGTCCACACCAGGGTGCCCAGAAATCCACGACCACAAAATTATTGCCTTCGACGGTTTCTTTGAAATTGTCTTTGGTCAGTTCCAGGGTTGCCATGGTGTCTCTCCGCGAAAAAAGGTCGGGCATTGTAACAGAGGGAGGCGATGGTTCAACAGTGTAACACCAGCGGGAATCCAGTGATTTCCAAAACTTGGATTCTGGTTTTCGCCAGAATGACGAATCAAGCAGAGGTTTTTTAGATTCGTAATGGTGCAACTTCCGCGAATTCACGCCACTTTCGATAATCCCGTAACACCTGCGCGTGATCAAACGCCAAATCCGCGGGTATGGCGTCCAGCGTAAATATCTCAACATGTTTGGCATCATCTGCTGCACGCGGCGTTCCATAAGCCCGTGCCACATACACGGCAGTAATCGTATGGCCGCGCGGGTCGCGTTGCGGATGCGAATAAATTCCTAATAACACAACCAGTTCGACATCCAGTGACACTTCTTCTCTGGCTTCGCGTATTGCTGCCGCCTCGACGGTTTCACCCACATCGACAAAGCCACCGGGGATTGCCCAGCCAAACGGCGGATTTTTACGTTCGATCAACACAATCGGTCGGCCCGGTTGATCGATCAATTCGATGATCGCATCGGCAGCAACAGGTGGGGTGACGGGTCGTACCATCTTAATTTTTTCCTTGCCACGCTTTTTGTTTGCGGCGACTGCGTTTGTCCGGTCGCTTCTCGGGATGCGGATTGGTTGCCATGCCGAGAATCCGTTGCTGCTCGCGTTGTGTCTCACGCGCCGCGATACTGTCAGCGTGCTCATCATACAAGGCTTGCGCCTGCACACCGGTACCGCGTTTTTCACTGATGGCCTTGACGGTCAGTTTATAGCGATACGGCGTTTTCGCGATTTCGATGACATCATTGAGCACGACAATACGCGACGTTTTACTGCGCTGACCATTCACATGCACCAGACCGCCATTGATCGCCTCGCTGGCGAGCGTGCGCGTTTTAAAAAAGCGCGCCGCCCATAACCATTTATCCAGACGAACACGCTCAGGTGATTCAGTCGAGGACATAATTAATGATGCAGGATTCGCAAGTAAATATATGCCGCCATGACGCTGTCATAAACTATTCCGGAAAATGCGAACCCGGGCTTGACGCGTGCACCGATATTTCCGGGGTGATGTAACACATGCCAGACGGCATGCGCGGCAAAACCGATCACCAGCAACAATGGCCATTTACCCATGCCATAATATGCCGCTGCGCCAAACGCAATCGCTGCCACGATCTCCATCGCAATCTTGTCACTACGGCCATCGGCCATCGCCAACCCGATATAACTTCCCGCCATCGCCGCCAACACCAGCGCATAAATATGCAGCGCCTTGGCATGCGTCAGAAACTCACCCGCGGCACAACTGATTGCCGCCAACCCGATTGCCATGATCAATGCACCCATTCCATTTCCTCGTAGTAAAGTCATCGCCAAAAATGATTTTCTTTTTTACATCGGCACTTGCGGGCCGTCAGGCGGAGTTCAAAAAGCGACAGCGCGACAGGGATGTCGCGCGCGTATCGTCGAGACACGAAGTCGAGTCGATACGATAAGCGTTTGAGCTCCGCCTGACGGCCTGACACCGATATAAAATTGCAATAGTCCCAGTATCTATCCGTGTTCTTATCATGACACAACCGCTAAGATTCCCCCATGTCTCTGTATATAGAAAAACTGCCGACCCCGGGCTTGACACGTGAGGAATTCGTCCGCGCCCTGCACAATTTTCTTCCGGTCGAATCGGTGCTATGCGATCCGGCAAGCTTGCGGCCTTATGAATGCGACGGCCTGTCAGCCTATCGCGAATTACCGTGGGTAGTGGCGATCCCGGATCAACTCGAACACGTGCAGGCGATTCTTAAACTTTGTCATGCCCACCAAATCCCGGTCATTGCACGCGGTGCCGGTACCGGCTTATCCGGTGGGGCACTGCCTCGCGATAACTGCTTGCTGCTGAGCATGGCCAAATTCAATCAGATCATTGCGATTGATCCGGCCAATCGCAGTGCCCGTGTACAACCCGGTGTGCGCAATCTGGCGATCAGCGAAGCAGCCGGCGCATATGGTTTGTATTATGCCCCGGATCCCTCCTCACAAATCGCCTGTAGCATCGGAGGTAATGTCGCCGAAAATTCCGGTGGCGTGCATTGTCTGAAATACGGTTTAACGGTACACAATGTGTTGCAAGTGCAACTGCTGACCATCGACGGCGAATTCGTCACACTCGGTTCGCAGGCATTGGATGGACCCGGCCTGGATCTACTCGCCGTGTGTAATGGATCAGAAGGACTATTAGGAATTATCACCGAAGTCACCGTCAAACTTTTACCCAAACCCGAACGTGCACAGGTGATGCTCGCCGCATTTGACGATATCACCAAAGCCGGTGCCGCCGTTGGCAACATCATTGCCGCCGGAATTATCCCGGCGGGTTTGGAAATGATGGATAACCTGGCGATTCGCGCCGCCGAAGCATTCGTACACGTCGGCTACCCCATCGACGCTGCGGCGATCTTATTGTGTGAACTCGACGGCACCAATGCCGAAGTCTCCGAGCAACTGCTGCGGGTACATAACTTATTATTAACAGCAGGTGCCACGCAGGTGCGTACCGCCAAGGATGACCACGAACGATTACAATTATGGAAAGGCCGCAAATCCGCCTTCCCTGCCGTAGGTCGCCTTGCGCCGGATTACTATTGCATGGACGGAACAATTCCACGTAAAGAATTGCCCACCGTATTGCGTACCATCGCGGAACTATCACAACAGTATCAGTTACCCGTCGCCAATGTGTTTCATGCCGGTGATGGTAATTTGCATCCCCTGATTTTATTCGACGCCAACAAACCCGGTGAATTGCGTAAAGCCGAAGAATTTGGCGCCGCGATTCTGGAACTATGCGTCAAGGTTGGCGGCACCATCACCGGCGAGCACGGGGTCGGTATCGAAAAGATCAACCAGATGTGCGTGCAATTCGCCACCGCAGAGTTACAACAATTTCATGCGCTCAAGTCCGCGTTTGATCCTGCCGGCTTGCTCAATCCCGGTAAAGCGATCCCCACATTACAACGCTGCGCTGAACACGGCGCGATGCACGTGCATCACGGTAAACTGGCGCACCCGGAACTGGAAAGGTTTTAATTTACCCTATGGATTCAGCTGATCTCGGTTTACTCTGGCAAGAGCGGGTACGTGAACATCATTCACGCCATCTGCCCTTGCACATTGAAGGCGGTCATTCCAAGGCTTTTTATGGACTGAACACCACCGCCACCACTGTGTTAAATACCCAGGCTCACTGCGGCATCCTGAATTACGAACCCAGTGAACTGGTGATCACCGCGCGTGCCGGGACACCGCTGTCTGAAATCGAATCGACATTAGCCGCACAGCAACAGATGCTGGCCTTTGAACCACCGCATTTTGCAGCCACCGCCACACTGGGCGGTTGTATCGCCACCGGTTTGTCCGGACCACGTCGCCCTTATACCGGATCAGTCCGTGACTTCGTGTTGGGAGCCACCGTGATCAATGGCAAAGGTGAACGTTTGCATTTTGGCGGTGAAGTAATGAAAAATGTCGCCGGCTATGATGTGGCGCGATTATTATGCGGGAGCATGGGTACGCTGGGTGTCATTCTCGATGCGTCACTCAAGGTGTTACCGCTGCCGGAAGTCGAACAGACGCAAGTCTTTGAGTTAACCTCTGCCGCAGCACTAACAAAAATGCAGATGCTGGCACAACAATCGTTGCCGCTGTCTGCCAGTTGTTATACCGGACAACAGTTGTACCTGAGATTATCTGGCACTGCGCGTGCGGTGGAACATGCACAACAGCACCTTGGTGGTGAGAAGTTGCCGCACACATCACCGTTCTGGCAGAAGCTAAAAGAACAGACATTAGCTTTCTTCACCACTGGGCAACCGTTATGGCGGATCGCCGTACCTCCCGCCGCACCCGATTTGCCCATTAACGGTACCCAACTCATCGATTGGGGTGGCGCACAACGCTGGTTACATACCGATGCGTCTGCAGACATGATCTTCAACACCGCACAGCGGTCAGGTGGCCATGCCACACTGTTCCGCCACGGTCAACGCGATGCCGATGTATTCCAACCGCTGCAGGGCAAGCTCAAGGAATTGCACATCAATACCAAACTCGCCTTCGATCCAAACGGCATTCTGAATCGCGGCCGGATGTATTCGTATTATTGACAAGCATAATCTCATCTCACCTCACCTCACCTCAATACCGACACACACGTCGTATGTCATAAAACCTTCACGATTTTGTAACACACCAGCCATACCCGGCTTCCATATTTACTACAGTCCATCAATGGTGATTAACCATGACTGTATACACACAACGATCTTTTCTAGAGCGCGCAATGCAATGGGAACTGCGACTGTGTTTTCGCATTAATCATGCGTTGGGGCAATATCTGACACAACGATTCTTCGCCGTCATCAGCCGTCTGGGCGATGGTGTATTCTGGTATAGCCTGATGGCAGCACTGCCGTTTATCTACGGCAAGGCGGCGCTGCATGTCTCATTCATTATGGGGATTGTGGCACTGAGTGGTTTGGCCATATACAAACTCATCAAGTCGCTGACCACCCGCGAACGGCCCTATCGCAAGCTGGACGACATCAAACTCGGTACGCATCCATTAGATCATTACAGTTTTCCTTCCGGCCATACGTTACATGCGGTTGGCTTTACCACCGTCGCGACGGCCGCTTACCCTGAACTGGCCTGGCTGTTAATTCCATTCAGCGCACTGGTGGCCTGTTCACGTGTCATCCTGGGTTTGCACTATCCAACCGACGTACTTGCCGGTGCATTCATTGGCGGCATTCTGGCCTATTTCGGTATCACATTTCTTTAATAAATTTAAATAAAGGTTATTCCATATGCGCATCCTGATGATCTCCGATGTGTACTTCCCACGTATTAATGGTGTTTCCACTTCAATTCAAATCTTCAGGCGCGAGCTGCAACAGCTTGGCCATGAAGTCACCTTGATTGCACCGGATTACGGTCAACCAGCAACCGACCCAGGCATCATCCGAATCCCCTCGCGTGGCGTTTTATTTGATCCGGAAGACCGCATGATGAAACGCGGCCCCGTTAAAGCACTGCGGCAACGCTTGCTGCAACAAAATTTCGACGTCATTCATATTCAAACGCCATTTATTGCCCATTACATCGGTGTAGCACTGGCGCGTGAGTTTGGCATACCCTGCGTGGAAAGCTATCACACCTATTTTGAAGAATACTTGTTCCACTACATTCCCTTTCTGCCTAAAAGCTGGATGCGCTTTGCCGCACGTTACTTCACTCGCAATCAATGCAATTCCGTCGATGCGATAATTGTGCCCTCCACCGCCATGCAGAGCGTGCTATCCAACTACGGTGTACGACAACCATTGCATATCATCCCTACCGGCATGGAATTGGATCGATTTACCGGTGGTGATGGCCAGCGGTTCCGTTCCCGTTATGACATCGATCCGGATCGGCCGGTGATGGTCTTCATTGGCCGTGTCGCCTTTGAGAAAAATATTGAATTCCTGCTGGATGTTGTTACTACTGTGCGTGAACGCCTTCCCAACATACTGTTAGTGATTGCCGGTGAGGGCCCCGCGCTGGCCTCCCTGCGACGTCGCGCCGAACGTTTGCAATTACACAACAATGTGTTGTTTGTCGGATATTTGTCGCGTGAAGATGCATTAATGGATTGTTATGTCGCTGGTGACATTTTTGTGTTTGCTTCGCGTACCGAAACCCAGGGCCTGGTGTTGCTGGAGGCAATGGCACTCGGAGTTCCGGTTGTATCCACCGCGATGATGGGAACGTGCGATATTCTCTATCCGAATCTTGGTGCGCTGGTTGCCAAGGAAAATGTTGAACATTTCAGCCAGGCCGCGATACGCGTACTGACCAATACCGTATTGCGTGCGCGTTTACAACGGGAAGCCCTGGCGTATGTGCACAAATGGACAGCTTCTGAAATGGCACTGCGGCTTGAGTCATTTTACGCCGATATAATTGATGCGCCGACATTCCACCAGGAAACTACAAGTCAGCAGCAGACCGCAACAGGTTAACTTGCCGAATTAACCAGACTGCTGCCCGGCAAGCAGCAACAATTCTTCGCGTTCATTCATGGCTAAATGCCCGGCGAATTGTTTGGTTGCCGCCAGCCACGAATGTTGTTCGGCATAACGCCGCGCATGACGACCATCCAGCCTCACAGCACGCATTACCGCTGCATGCAGATTTTCGTCCAGCACCCCGGTCTCGCCCTGACGTACAACATCAAGCGGACCGGTGACCGGAAAAGCGGCAATTGGAACACCACAAGCCATCGCCTCCAGCATCACAAGCCCAAAGGTATCGGTACGACTGGGAAATACAAACACATCGGCCGCAGCCAGAAAACTGGCCAATTCATCCCCGTATTTAAAACCGACAAAACTAACCTGCGGATATTTCTTTTTTAGTTTAACCAGATCGGGACCATCCCCCACGACGTATTTTGTCCCCGGCGTGGTTAATTGCAAAAATGCTTCGATATTCTTTTCAATCGCAACACGCCCTGCGAATAAACTAATGGGGCGCGAATCGGACAGAAATCCCTTGTCACGCGGATAGAATAATTTGGTATCCACACCCCGCGTCCATACAACCACATTCCTGAATCCCCAGCGCAACAGTACCTGGCGTTGCGACTCGGTTGGCACCATGACGCGCTCTGCCCTGGCATGAAACCAGCGGAATAAGCGATATGACCAAGTCAGAGGAATCGGTGCACGCAAGTGCAGATACTCTGGAAAACGTGTGTGATAGGCAGTCGTGAAGCGTAATTTTTTACGCAGGCAATATCGCCGTGCCGCCAGACCTAACGGTCCTTCTGTAGCAATGTGTACCGCATCAGGTTTGAATGCGGATAACTGTGCAGCCACACCGCGACCGGGAAATAGTGCCAACCGAATTGACGGATAGGTCGGCATGGGTATTGTTTTGAATTTTTCCGGTGTGACAAATAATAGGTCATGGCCCAGTTGACGCAGACATTCACCTGTACGAGCCAGAGTGGTAACAACTCCATTGGTTTGTGGATGCCAGGCATCCGTAACGATGGCAATTTTGGTCATGCGACTCGTGCTATGTCCGATGCGAATTCATGTGCATCACATTTCAGCGCCACTTGCCGATCCGACCAGTGTATCAATTCGAGAGTACCATCCGGTTTTTCGACCATGGCGGTACAACTTTCCACCCAGTCCCCGTCATTGCAATACAGGACGCCATCGATCATGCGGATGTCTGCATGATGAATATGCCCACACACCACCACATCCATACCACGGTGCTTGGCTTCCTGTGCAACAGTTTCTTCGAATTTACGGATATGTGTACGCGCGTTGCGAATACTGCTCTTCAGATAACTCGCCAAAGACCAGTAAGAAAACCCGAACCGGCGGCGCAATTTATAAAGCATGCGATTGACGTACATCAACAGGTCATAACCCAGGTTGCCGATCAAATTCATCAGGTGACTGCATTTGATGACCGCATCGAACTTGTCACCGTGCAACAGCAGCACCCGGCGTCCATCCGCAGTGGTATGTACATATTCTTCATGGATGGCAACATTGCCGAACACAGAGCTATGCAATTCACGGATTGTCTCGTCATGGTTACCCGGAATATAGATAACCTTGGTGCCTCGCTTGGCTTTTCCCAATATAGTGCGAATCACATTGCTATGCGATTGTGGCCAGAACATGGTCTTTTGCATCGACCATAAATCGACAATATCACCGACCAGAAACAGGTATTCAGTTTCGACGGAATGAAGAAAATCCAGTAGAAATTCAGCGTTACATCCACGATACCCAAGATGCACGTCGGAAATCCAGATTGCGCGATACTTCAATGGGTGAATCTGATATATGGGTGTCATCGATACACTTCCCCGTATATTTAAACTACCGCAAGTATTGGTGTTAAATATGACAGCTATTCGTCATTTAGATTAAAATTCAATGACAA
>JAHECZ010000118.1 GCA_024641475.1 Gammaproteobacteria bacterium | reverse complement strand
AATCATTCAGTCACACAAGGGGATGCCCCGGAGTATCTGGCGGCGGTGCTGGAAGAACTGATCAACTGTACTGTCTGGCATTTCAGTCATGAAGAGCGCCTGATGCTGAGATATGGCTACAAAGGCTATGCGGAACACCGGGCCGAGCACCAGGATATGATTGCCAGTGCCAGGGAACTGCAACTACAAATCCTGGCGGCGGGTAAACTTCTGGCATCGAATGACCTTGAATTTCTGGAACATTGGTTGACCGAGCACATTCTCTCGACCGATATGAAACTGGGGTCCTATCTTGCTGAAACGATGTAGGTGTTACTGATAAACAAGAAGTCACGGGATCAACAGGAAATATCGGGACAGATTTATTATAGAAAGACTGTCGTATTTGCACGCTAAAATAAACCCATCCCCTTTTCTTCTATATTATTTGTTACCAAGCATCTGATACCGGCGTTCTTCAATCTTCGCCCTGTCATGCAGGCCTGCCGCGCGACACAGATCTGGTGAGAATATTCTGTTTTCGGGTGAATCTTTCAGGGCAAGATCAATTTGGTTGAGTAATACAGCCGGGGCTATATCCGGGGCGGCGGCGATACGCCCGGTGACGACATGTTTTTCTTCGGTCGCCTTGTGTTCATGGTCAATGGTTTCATCACGCCAACACGCCGCGCATAAGACATGGAAGCTTTCGGTATGCGAGTAGACAATGGCATCGCCATCAAGCTGATCGCTGATATCGGCAAGCTTACCTTCGGATACTTGTGTGCCGGCGAAATCGTAAAACTGGTAAAGGTTATTGCGCAGCGTCGCCAGATGCGGAAACACCGGTACCTGCTTCTCGCCATAGGTATGATGTGTAATCGGTGCCCCATCAAACAGAATCACATCGCCGTAATCCACCCCCAAATCCTGATACAAGACACTGCGAATAATGCCGTGACAGGGACTTAAACGTTCAATCCAGATTGTTTCTTCGTTGCCGGGATCATCATGTTCTGCATCGCGCTCGGCCAACGGGCGTTGTGCAAGCTGCACCTTGCAGGAAGGATAACGACCCTCGGGAAGATTAAACCGTCCCATTGCAATCTTTTGCCCCAGTGCCTTCCACACATGCAGCGCCTGCTCGCCATTGCCAGCGCCGGTAGCACATATCCCCAGATTCCATTGATAGCTTTCTACTGGCTCGTCTAACAATGCGCTGGCTCTCTCATTCGCCTGCATACCTTGCGCAAACAGACCGCGGGTTTTATAGAACAGGCCTTGATTGTAATGTGCCCACGGCTCATCCGGCAGCAATGCCACCAAACGGGCATAACTCTGTTCCGCCAGATCATCATATTGGCGGCCCGCCAGTCGGGTCGTACTGGACAACGCCTCCACCACCGCCGCCTCTGTTTCGGTACCGCGACTAGTGTGTGAGAGGTCGGCAAGCCGTTGAATCACCGTGGTAAATAATGGGGACTCCGGGGGTGGTGCATTCAGTAAATCGATATCGCGAGCGGCTTCCATCGCCAAACCAAGTTGAAGGACAAGATCATCATTGTGCTGGTGGGCGGCGTAAATCTGCGATAACACTTGCGTCGCCTGCTCCACAGACAGACTGCCATTGGCAATCACATCCAGCAACGCCTCTGCCGCAAGTACCTGTCTTGCCTGCGCCGTTACTAAAGGTTCGATTATGCTCCAGGCCTCATCTCGGTTTGGCGCTGCGATCGCCGCTTCGTGGATTTCTTTTATTCTTTCATCGGAAAGTTTTTTATTAAACATTTTATTATCTAATCATGTAAATTATATAATATGCGCCAGAGAGCGATTTCGTCTTAGGAATAGATTTAGCGAATCATTCCTTTCATGTCAACAATAGATGTATGTCCTAGATCTGTTCCTGAGTTTTTACTCTGACCTCAAATATTCTGAAACACTAAATACCGATTATCCGATCGATATCCATGCCAGCGCATTGCGGCAATGCGCTATCGCATGCGCGGCACCATAGGCTAATGAAAACCGACCTTCATCGGATAAACCATTTACTTGTACATCCTGTAAGCGCCGTTTGGCGGAAGCCACCATGCCGTTAAATTCTTTTTGATCCGGCGGTTCGAGTTTGAGTTTGTTGATCTTGACTAAATTATCCAGCTGCTCCAATGCCATGCTCATCTCCTTTGATCAATATTCTCGGTTGCTCCATCACACGAGTTATAAAACTATCGCTCGAATTCAATTTGGCAATAAAATTATCTTTTTCATAGAGGGTCGGGTTAATAGTACGTTGCAATGATTCTTCCAGCGGCATCAGCAATTCAACGACACCGCCATAACTCAAGGCATGACCAATCAGCATCAGGTCAATATCACTGGATCTTGTGTCGGCACTTTTAGCGATCGAGCCATAGATAAAAGCCAAATCAATGTGCTCATCGAGTGGCTTTAGTGCTTCCCTGATAACATCGGCCACGCCAAAGGTCTTTCGAACGATACTCGTTAATTCTTTATATATAGGATTGTTTGCGTTAGCTTGATAATGGTTTTGGTTACCTTCTCTGTTCACCGATATCAGCCCAGCCCCCACCAACCGATCCAACTCCCGGCTGACCGTCCCACGACCGATGGCGGCCCACCGCATGATCTCATTGGTGTAAAAGCTCTTATCGGGCGTACCAAATAACAGCCCCAGCACCTTTTGTTGTGTCTTGGTGAATAAAGCATCACCTATCGATGTCACTACCATACCCAACACC
>JAHECZ010000073.1 GCA_024641475.1 Gammaproteobacteria bacterium | reverse complement strand
CCGATCTTCGGCAGGTCGCGTACATACGTTTCCTGGAATTCATCATTCAGTACATCGCCAAAACCATAGGCTGCATCCGCCTCGGCCGCGTCTTCTTCGCGCCAGCGTTGCTGGCGTTTTTCGATTTCCTGCGGTTCGTAGAATTGCCACGGGTTGTCGAAGCGATCCCAGCCGGGGTCATCTGTGCCGCGCGCGAAGGCGGCGTTGATCTCCTGGGTACCGAAATGGCGCGTGAAACGATCCTGGATACTCAGCAGCGATTCCAGCAAGGGTCGATGCCGTGCGCGCGGAAATTCGAGCAGGTAATCGGCGGCGATCAGGCGCATGTCTTCATTCTCGGTGGCATCGGCGGCGAATTGCGCGGTCCAGTCCAGCGCCGCGTCCAGTTCATCCACGCCGTCACGCTGCGCCGCCGCCAGCACGGTTTCCAGCATGTTGATGCGCATGAACCAGTCGATCGTTTTGTCCTCGACTATCACGCGCAACGATTCGATGTTATTGCGTGGTTTATTGCGGAACAGCGCCGGCCAGAAACCGGCGAACCATTCCTGAAAATCGTGATCGTCGTCGTTGCACATGCCGTCAACATATTCCACCAGCAGCGCCCCGGCGGCTTCGCCCGGCATCAGCCCCAGGATCATCACCGCGTGCAGGCGCAACCACCACAGGCCGGGAGTGGCATCGTCCAACATGCGATCCGGAAAAGACCATGCCGACAGCAACGCCAGCATCGCCTCGCTGCGGCGCGCGCATGCGTCGATGACGTTGCGCGGCACGCGGTCTGCATGGACGATAAGCAGATCGAATAATTCCAGCGGTTCGCACCCCGCCAGCTCGGCGTCACTGAATTGCGGGATCGTGTCATCGAGCGCGCCGTCGGCACCGTCAGCGAACAATGTCGCCAGCCGTGATTCATCCGGACACAACATGGCATTGACGTATACAGTGCTGAAAGAGTCTGGATCGAAATCCCCGCCGAGCCAGTCCATGGTCTCCTCATATCCTTCGTGTTGCGGATCGTTGATGATGTTGAGCAGGTTCAGGTAACCCGGCACGCCGCCGCAATCCTCCGGCGGACAGGCGCGCGCGCCGTCGCTGCAATGCGGATAGGTGACGCCCGGTTCAGCCTCCAGGATTTTTTCAATCAGTACCTCGTGTTCCCACTTGTCGCCGAAGTCGTAGTCATAATCAAACACGCCGCCTTCGCGGGCGATGTTGTCCAGCCGGACGTGACGCTCGTCCTGCACGGTGTGTGGAAAATCGGGGTCGGGCTCGCCGTAGCGTGCGGTACCCACGCGAAACCCATGCAGATGCGAATCGGTCCAGCCCATCGCGTCCTGCAGGATCTCATGTAATTCATCCAGTTGGGTTTCGCCATTGACCTGGATGCGCCGCCAGATTGGCGGCTTGATCTGCCGCAGGGTGACTTTAAGTTGGTAGATGTTCAAGATGTACACCCTCCTTCCCCGATTATGCCGCGACACGGCTGAACCAGATTACCTCGTTCCGGATAACCCACGCAGCCAGTTGGCATTCTCGCACAATCACTGTTGCAGGAGATGCAACTCCAGTCCGGGATTATTGCCTGTATTTTCCAGCTGGACGCATCGCATTCCATTTTTGCAGGCGGATAATTTTATGTTGTAGAACCATAACTTCCGTGAAGTCATTAAGGGCGCGCATGAACTATTCCCAAGCAGCTCGGTAAGATATATTTGATGTACCGACAAATGGCGTGAGTTTAAGCGCCGCGTTAACCAGGGTTGCAACGAACTACCCCGCCCTATCGATTGTGCTGCCAGTTCATTTACCACTTTTCTCTGTACTGAGTTGTACTAAATAACTGTTCCGAAATGATGTCCAGTATTGGCGTTAAAAGCGCGCGCCGGCATGACGTGGAATTTATTATTTTGCGTACGGCTTGTAGTAAGTGGATACCAATAGAAACGTTCAGCTCGATTCATGTCAGGCACTCTATATTAGAGTGGCTGGGCTCCCAACACGGATACCGTAGTCCAGCCAATTTAACGAATTTGATTCCCGTTTTCCGGAACGACAAGCTGCATTGTACTGATGTACTTGGTTATATGTTACCCACAATAATTATGCGCGGAGCACCGTGTGTTTAGCATAGTGATTCCTGCGCCACAGGTGGCGCCAGAAAGGTTAATTCATTCTTTATATCCGCCAACCGTAACTGTTGTAATTCAGTACGTTCAAACTCATAACCATTGATTTTCTCACGCAAACGCCGCGCACAAGTCGGCGGGTTAGCGCGGCGCTCCATCACATCCCGCAAGTTAACCGGAAAATCCGCACAGTAAATATTCACACCATACACCGGCGGAATATCGCCAATATTTTTATCGTAAGGTTTGAGTCGATACCCCAATGGGGATTTATTGGAACGGCGCGGATGATAGATATCGAAAAACAGAATATCCCAGTAACTTCCGGTTACATCGGCGACTTCATAGGCATCCACCGGATTTTCACAAGTTTCACTGTAAACGCTACCGAGTTTATGAAAAAACACGGAATTGCCGCGCGGGCTGAGCAATTTGCCCAGGTATTTACCGGTGCCGGTTACGCCATTGACGGGGATCGGATTATTGTGGCTACGCCCAAACTGGCCACGCCCTTGCGGAATTGCATCGCAATCTTCACCAACCAGCGCCAGCAACCCGATGGGCTCAGCACGCAGTTCTTCCATTTGCTGCGCCAATGGTGCGTGATATTTTCTTCGCAAGAAAGAAAACATAACCGTCAATCAGCCCCCGTTATCACAACTGAAACCGCCTGGTCTGTCTTCCAATGATTGTGCGCAATGAGTTGGTGCGTCTCCCTGTTATCACACCTCTGCATAAAAGGATAACGTAAGTTGTCGTGGATGTCTCTACAGTTAAAACTACAGATTTGTCTGATGAAGAATGATACGCATGTTATCTAATATATTACCTAGAAAAAGGTACCATCAATCGGTGAGGAAGCACTCGCGTATTGCTTACGCGGCATGCGTCCCGCTAAATACGCTTCGCGACCGGCTTCGATGGCTTTTTTCATCGCGCTGGCCATCAACACGGGATTTTTTGCCGCTGCGATGGCGGTATTCATTAACACCCCGGCACAACCCAATTCCATTGCGATCGCCGCATCGGATGCCGTACCCACCCCGGCGTCGACGATCACCGGTACTTTCAACTCTTCAATGATGAAGCGAATATTGTAGGGATTCCGTATTCCCAATCCTGAACCGATCGGTGCTGCCAATGGCATGACGGCGACGCAACCCATCGCTTCGAGTTCTTTGGCAATGATCAGATCATCGGAGGTGTACACCATGACTTTGAACTTATCCTTGATCAATATCTCGGCGGCCTTGAGGGTTTGGCGCACATCCGGGAACAGGGTTTTTTGATCGCCCAGCACTTCGAGTTTCACCAGATCATGACCATCGAGCAACTCGCGCGCCAGCATGCAGGTGCGCACTGCATCATCGACGTTGTAACAACCGGCGGTATTCGGCAACAAGGTGTATTTGCTGGGTGGTAATACCTCCAACAAATTCGGTTCATTGGGGTTCTGACCCAGATTACTGCGCCGCACAGCAACCGTGACGATCTGTGCGCCGCTGGCTTCGGTGGCCAAACGGGTTTCTTCCATATCCTTATATTTACCCGACCCCACTAACAAACGGGACTGGTAAGTGACACCGGCAATAACCAGCGGATCAGAAACGACTTGATGATTTGTCATGGGTTGAATATCACTTCGGTTAATTAATGAAGACAAACACGGATGAGGTCGGGCCTACCCACCACCAACGGCATGGACGATCTCGATGCGATCACCCTCCCGCAGCTCCTGCTCGGCATAGGCACTGCGCGGCACAATGGCGAGATTGATTTCCATTGCAATGCGTTTGCCTTGCAGCCCCATGTCAGCGACGAGCTGACGGGCGGTAAAACCCGGGGGAACGACACGGGGTTGGCCATTAACGACAATTTCCATGGCGCCATAGCCTAGGGTCCGGGCTTGCGCCCGTCAATCGCCTTTGCCATCATGCTTGGCAAAACCGGATGAATGCCATGACAGAAAAAACCTATATCACCGAATCTCAGGCAATCACACTGGATGGTCTGTTGCGGGAACGTGTGCGCCTGAGCCCACAACTCGAGGCCTACACCTATTTTGACCGTGATGCCAATACATGGCAGGCCTTGACCTGGCAGGACATGGCGGTGCGAGTGGGCCGCTGGCAAGCGGCCATGTTGCCGGCCCGCCTGCGCGCGGGAGACCGTGTTGCCATATTGTTGCGCAATGGTCCCGATTGGGTTGCCGCCGAACAGGCGGCGCTGGGTCTGGGCCTGGTGGTCGTCCCCTTATATTTGGAAGATCGGGCCGATAACCTGCATTATGTCCTGCAGGATGCCGGCGTGCGTCTGCTGATAGTCCCGGATGCCAGCTACTGGGAAAAAATTCACGCTGCCTCGCTCAAGCCACTACTGGATTTACAACTGGTGGTGCTGCTTGAGGGAGAATCTGCGCCGCGTTCCCCCTGGGAACACACCATCGTCCGCACCGCGCATGAATGGCTACCCGCCAAACCCGTTACGCTGAACGCACGAAGCGCTGATCCAAACTCACTGGCCACTATTGTTTACACCTCGGGCACCACCGGCAAACCCAAAGGGGTGATGCTCAGCCATCTGAATATCCTGGCGTGCGCTGCCGGATCAGGCAAGGTCATGGGCGCACTCACCGGTATGCGCATGCTGTCCTTCTTGCCGATCTCGCACATGTTCGAACGCACCGCAGGTTATTACTTGCCAATGATGTTCGCGATGCCAGTGACGTATGCACGTTCGATACAAACCCTCGCGGATGATTTACGTGATGTACAACCACAGGTATTGGTGGCGGTGCCACGCATCTTCGAACGTTTTCATGAAAAAATTCTCGACAGCCTGAACAAACGTGGCGTCATCGCACGTACACTGTTTAATTTTGCGGTACACATCGGCTGGCGACGTTTCCTGTTTCAACAAGGTCGTGGCCGCTGGCATCCACTAATATTGTTATATCCATTGGTCACCAAACGGGTGGCTACGCCGTTGTTGAGTTGTTTTGGCGGACAACTGGAAATGTGTGTCAGCGGTGGTGCATCACTATCACCGGCCATTGCACGAATATTTCTGGGACTGGGTGTCAATTTAGTCCAGGGCTACGGGCTCACCGAATCCAGTCCGGTGATCAGCTGTAACCGCACCGACCGTAACGATCCTGCCAGCGTCGGTATGGCCATCGATAGTCTCGATGTCCGGATCGGTGACAATGATGAATTACAAGTGCATGGTCCTTCGGTCATGTTGGGTTACTGGAATAATCACAAGGCAACCCACGACACGATGACGCCGGATGGCTGGTTACGCACCGGTGATAAAGCGCGCATCGACGACTTCGGTATGATCTATATCACCGGTCGCATTAAAGATATTCTGGTTTTGTCCAATGGTGAGAAGATTCCCCCGGTGGATATGGAGGAAGCCATTACGCTGGACCCGCTGTTTGTACAAACCATCATCATCGGTGAAGCGCGCTCCTTTCTTGCTGCGCTGGTCGTATTGAATGCCGAACACTGGTATCCCTTTGCACAAACCCACGGACTGGATCCGCAGGAACCTGACAGTTTACACGACCCCAAAATTCACAAGGCATTACTCGATCGTATCGCCAAGTCGTTACGCGGTTTCCCCGGTTATGCGAAAGTACGCCGCGTCACCCCACTATTGGAACCCTGGACGGTGGAAAATGGTTTGCTAACCCCCACCCTCAAGACCAAACGACAATTGGTGGTACAACACCACGCCGATAAAGTCGATGCCATGTACGCGTAAAATCAGTAGTGAGTGACTAGTGACGAGTCACGCGAAACACTTCACAATAGGCGCACGACGATTGGTCACTGGCTTTTGGCTACTCGTCACTGTTTTTATGCGGG
Organism: Gammaproteobacteria bacterium; assembly: GCA_024641475.1. Lineage (GTDB taxonomy): Bacteria > Pseudomonadota > Gammaproteobacteria > UBA6429 > Thiohalophilaceae > JACQBC01. The sequence goes on along the minus strand of JAHECZ010000073.1, from coordinate 4,142 downwards.
TGTAGTTCAATGGTAGAACTTCGGCTTCCCAAGCCGATAGCGTGGGTTCGATTCCCATCACCCGCTCCAACCTGAATATTAACCATATGAAAAAAATCTTCAAAATCATCCTCTATAGTCTGTTGTCACTGCTGGTGCTGGTGATCGTGGCGATTGTGGTGTTGCCGCGCATCATCGATCCGAATGATTACAAACCGCAGATAATGTCATTGGTAAAAAAACATACCGGCCGGGATCTGACGATTAATGGCGATATCAAGCTCGCGGTATTTCCGTGGCTGGGATTTGACATCGGCGCCATGCAATTAAGTAATACCGCCAATTTTAAAGATCAAAATTTTATTTCGATTGAGCACGCCAAAGCTCAGATTCGTTTGTTGTCGTTATTTGCCGACGAATTACAAATTGGTGAATTGGAATTGCTCGGTCTGAAGATCAATCTGCAAACTGATCCGGCCGGGAAAAATAACTGGGATGAATTGGTTGCCAAGACACCGGCCCAGCCCGCCACTGCAACCACCCCGGCAACACCAGCCCAGTCCGGTACATCCAGTACCCCCGTCAAGAAAATCCGTGTGGAGAATATTCAGATACACGATGCAACGCTGCGTTGGGACAATCAAATTAATCATCAGCTCATCGAGCTCTCACATCTGACACTACAAGCCGGGCCCTTCAGCCGGGATCATCTACCCCTGCAGCTGTCACTTGATTTCGCCTTGCCTCAATTACAAGGGAAATTACAATTAACCACCGCCGCCGATATCGACCTGGCTAAACAACATTACGTGCTGTCTGATTTTAATTTCCAGGTGGATGCGGCTGGCAAGAGCCTGCCACTTTCTCCGTTGCACACACAGTTAACGATTCCAACTCTGGTCGTGGATACGCTGCAACAGCAAATCCAGGCCAATGCTTTTGCATTGCAGGTCGGCGAGCTCCACAGTAATGGCCAAATCACGCTCAGCCAGTTTGCCAAACCACAAATCCGGTTTGGTCTGGATATTGCCACAGTCGATCTCAATACCTGGCTTCCCGCCGCTGAGGCAAAATCTGCGACCGCAGCCACAGTCACAACAAAACCTGCGGCCGCCGCCGCAACACCGGTTTTACCGGCCACACTGGATGTCCAGGGTACGATCACAATTGCCACGTTGAAATATCGTCAGTATCAGGCCAATAAACTCAATGTGCCTGTCCTCATCAAAAATAGTCGTGTCCAGCTGCAACCGACATTAAATTTATATGAAGGCGAACTCCATGGCGACTGGCAAATTAACACGCAAGCTCAGCCGTTACGTTGGCAACTGCACAATGAACTGCGTGGCCTGGCGCTGGGGCCACTTGTGCAGGCCGTCGTCAACAAAGATCTCATCCATGCCAAAGCCGAAGTCGTGGCCGATCTCACCAGCGAAGGACTCGACCCGGACGCGCTGCAGCGGCACCTCAATGGCACGGCACGCCTGCAACTGGATAAAACGCAATTGGTGAATTTTGATTTGCGCAACTGGTTAGTTGGCGGATTCTATGATCGTTTACACAAACCCCGCCCCGTTGCAGACAACACAGAGCGCACCGTATTTGACACACTGAGTGCCAGTCTGACCATCGCCAATGGCGTCATCAACAACCGTGACTTACTCGCTGCCACGAGCAAGAATCAATTAACCGGCAGCGGTCAGGTTGACCTGATTGCACAATCCATCGATTACACCTTGAATTACACGCATAAAATTCCGCTGGTTGTTTCACTCGGTGACAATGATATTGATCTCAAGGACCAGTTCATTGCCATTCCGATCCGTGGCCCCTGGAGTAACATCGCCACACCCAAGCCGGATATCACCGGACTTGTCAAACGACTGCAACAGCACGCCCTGGAAAATAAAAAGACCGAGGCCAAACAAAAAGTCGAGAAGAAAATTGAGACTGAAGGTAAAAAATTTCTGCAAAAGTTTCTAAATCGATGAATCAGCTGCGGTGGAGTGCCCTGTTATTTGGTATCGGCGCCACATTTTCACATGCAGCCGAAGTTCTGCAGCACGAAATTACCTTCAAGGACAAGCATTATGTCTTGTCGCTGGATATGCGCGTTAATGGCACAGTAGATCAGGTATATGCCATCCTTACTGATTTCGATCATTTCAAAACCCTGAATAATTCCATCAAGCACAGTCAACTGCTGTTTAATAATAAACACGTTTCCACCGTCGAGGTTATCGCCGAAGGTTGTGTACTGCTATTTTGTAAACGTGTTAAACAAATACAAATCGTTACCGAACAGGGCAACGGTAAAATTGATTCGATTACCGATCCGGATGATAGTGATATTGCCTACGGCGAGGCACACTGGCAACTCACCAATGACGGCAAACAAACCAAAGTGCAATATCGTTCAGACTACGTCCCCAAGTTCTGGGTGCCGCCGATCATCGGGCCCGCGATTTTGAAATCCCGGTTACTGGAAGAAGCGCAAAAAACCATCCATGGGATCGAAGCACGGATTAAAGCTGAAAAATCCAATGCCAAATGATTTTGCAACACGCTTATTGGGCTGGTTTGATCAGCACGGCCGCCATGATTTGCCCTGGCAACACCCGCGCGATGCGTATCGCGTTTGGCTTTCCGAGATCATGTTGCAACAAACGCAAGTCAATACCGTGATTCCGTATTTCCAGCGTTTTGTCGATCGCTTTCCGACATTGACTGATCTGGCGAGTGCGCCGTTGGATGATGTATTACATTTGTGGAGCGGTTTGGGCTATTACGCACGTGGTCGCAATCTGCATAAAGCTGCGCAACAAATCGTGGCGCAGCATCAGGGTGAATTTCCCCGTGACATCGATGCGGTGACTGCCCTGCCTGGTATCGGTCGATCTACTGCCGGCGCCATCCTCGCACAGGCTTTCGGTCAACGTCATGCGATCCTCGATGGCAATGTCAAACGCGTGTTGACGCGTTTTCACGCAATGGCAGGTTGGCCCGGACAAAAATCCATTGAAGCGCAATTATGGACACATGCACTCGACGCCACACCGGAGCAACGCATTACCGACTACACCCAGGCCATCATGGATCTGGGTGCCACGGTGTGTACGCGCAGCAAACCGCGTTGTTCAGTTTGTCCGTTACAGAATGATTGCCGTGCCTATGTCCTTGGCAAACCCACCGACTATCCGCAACGCAAACCACGCAAGGCCATCCCCACCAAAACCACGCGGATGTTATTGCTGAGTCCCGATAATGTGCACGTGCTGTTGCAACAGCGTCCACCCGTCGGAATTTGGGGTGGCCTATGGAGTTTGCCGGAATGCCCCATCGAAACTGATCCGATCCAATGGTGCGATCACCACTGGCAATTGCAGATCACGACCACCAACATACTGCCACCGCTCAAACATACCTTCAGTCATTTTCATCTGGCTATCGAACCCGTCGCCGCACAGGTACTCAACCCTGCCCAGCGTGTGATGGATAGCGATCAATTCATCTGGTATAACACACAAACACCCGACGCGCGTGGTCTGCCCAAACCGGTGCAGACATTACTCGCGCAATGGCAACAGATTCGTCAGCAGAGGTAGTTATGGCTCGACTCGTTCAATGCGTGAAACTCAATAAAGAAGCTGAAGGCCTGGAACGCGCTACGTACCCCGGCCCACTGGGTCAGCGGATTTTCGACCAGGTCAGCAAAGAAGCCTGGCAACTGTGGCTCAAGCAGCAAACCATGCTGATCAACGAAAATCGCCTCAGCCCGATGGACCCCAAGCACCGCGCCTTCCTCGAAGCCGAGATGGAAAAGTTCTTTTTCAGTGGTGGCACCAGCGCCCCGCCTGCGGGATACGTCCCACCAGCCAAATAACCCGTTGATCGCAAAGGGCGCTTGACTCAGGCCCTCCCAGCCGCTTTAATACGCCGCTCGCAATTCAGAGGCCAAGTAGCTCAGTCGGTAGAGCAGGGGATTGAAAATCCCCGTGTCGGTGGTTCGATTCCGCCCTTGGCCACCATCTTCCCCACCGGCAAACTTACAAAGTTCCAGTCGTACGTAATACGCAAAAGATTCCACAAGGAATCGAACCACGTTATATCAAGTCGATTCCATTGCACAGGGATGTGCTGGTGCCGCGTCAGGCAGGGATGCC
>JAHECZ010000072.1 GCA_024641475.1 Gammaproteobacteria bacterium | reverse complement strand
CGGACTACCTGGAATTAGTTGATTGGACTGGGCGTGCCATCCGTGAGCGTAAACGTGGCCATATCGCCAACGATTTACCCAATATCCTCACACGCCTGAATATCGATCCCCAAGCCTGGCAACAGGCCATGCAACCGCATGGCAACGTGTTTGGACGAGCGATGGGACAACTCGACACGCTGCGCCTGCATGCCAAGACCTTGGGGCAGGCGTGGGTGAAAGGGTTGGCGCACAGTCAGGAGTTGTTTGGGGCAAGCTAGCCATCCATCAATTGCATCAACCAGCTAACACCTTGTGTCGGTGTTAGTCCGCTATTGCTGATTGTTAGTCGGCATCTCCTTTCATTGTTGGATTTATCCGAAATCTCAAACAGTTGGATTGAGTTATGGGATTGTAACTGAAAGAAAATCAGGTATGATTTAGGTTAATATTTTGGTGGGTGTCCAATTTTACTTTATAGTGGGTGTCCAATTTTACTTTATTAGGAAGAATTTGTATTTGACCCCAAGTATCCTTAATGGCAGTATTATGGCGTGGCTAACAAACAACCATCATTCATCGAAAATGGCCTCAATCACAGAATTAGATTTCAATACGATATAAGATTTCGTTAAATTGGATTTTGAGCAGAGGGAGAATTGCTTTAATGCCTTATGTCATGAATGCACCTTCAATCCTGCATTCAATTCAAATTGAGTGCTTTCCTGTCTTGTGAGTTATGCATGAGATTCAATAAATCAATTATTCAGGTTTTCATATTTCTATTATTTCTGACCACTGGAGTAACAACAATGTTTGGGATGGGCAAAACCTGTGTTTTTTCACATGTGAAGGTGCGAATTACTAAAAATGGCGCGCCGTTGAAAAATATAGAGGTCATTCGCCGTTGGGAGTGGAATAAACTCAAGGAAGACCGTACAACTACGGATGACAATGGCTATTTTTCTTTTCCGGCTGTATTTGAAGAATCCATTTCACGCATGCTGCCTGTCGAACTGGTTATCGCGCAGGGGCTTTATGTGGTTGATGGCGGCGAAGAGAAAAAAATCTGGTCCAACTCTAAACGTGAACCGGAAGAAAACGCAGAATTTGGTAACCGCCCGATCGAAATGACGTGTGAACTGACCAATGAGTTGCAAATCAACAGGGATTTTGGATCCAGAATGCGTACATTATGTACATGGGAGAATTAACATGATTGTTACACTTTCACCGACTTACGCGGCGAATCTGGCGGCTGATGTCTATGATGTCAAATCGGAAATAACCCGCGACGATTTTATTGCCGAGTATGCGCAAGACATGCATATAGAAAAGTCGAGCATGTCGCAAGGACGAACCGGCGGGTTTATTTTTAACAAAGAACATGTGATGGGCGTATTAGCCGTTGGCCAGGGGAAATACAAAGGCACGGCCTTTGTCGCCATAAAAGGTACGGCCAGTCTGTATGATGCGTTAACTGATCTGAATGCCGGCGTTCGCATTAGCCATACGGGGTTCGCTGTGCATCAGGGGTTTTATTATGCGTTTGATTCTATCTTGTCTGATATGTTGAAATTTGCAACAAGACTGCAGAACGTGACGGTGATTCACGTTGTGGGTCACAGCCTTGGTGGGGCAGTTGCAACACTTGCCGCAGACTGGCTGAAAAAAAATGGCTGCGCCCCGTCTGTGAAACTCTATACGTTTGGTTGTCCGCGTGTCGGTATGGAACCGTTTGCAGCCAATTGCACCTCGCGCCTATCACCGCAGAATATTTATCGAGTGTATCACAAGACCGATCCGGTCCCGACCGTGCCGACATGGCCTTTCTACCATATTCCAAATACCGTTGATGGTTACCTGTTATATTCGCCTGTTGCCACCAAGCCGTGGGAATATCATTTGATGAAACACTATATCAAATCAGCCACGACAGCAGGCAGTTGGCAACAAATGTCAAATTGCCGACCGGTATCCTACATGGATTCGGCTATCGAGAATTGGCTTAAATCCGATGGTCTTGTATCGTTTACGGCGAACAGCCTCGAACTGATGAACGCTGCCTTAATGTACGTGGTTAAAAAAGTACTCAATCTGGCTGGTATTGCAATGGTCAGTGGTGCTGCTTGCACGTTTACATTATTAGATAGAATGGCCATATTACTGGCGAAAGGCGCAAAACTGACTAGCGATCTGTCCATCTGGGTTTATCATCTAGTGAAGAAAATGGCAGCGCTCATCGGCGTTATAATCACGGAAGGTGTGGATTTGACTACTGAATTTATTCGAATCGTGTTTATGCGCGTCTATCGTAGAATCTCGGAAATGATTTGGCGCATTGGACAAGAAATTGCGTAAAGAAGTTAATTTAAACTCATTTGTAACCGGGATTAGTTAATGGAATCAGAGACTGAGGTAACCCCACATAATTTCGATCTAAATCAATAAGTTAAATGCCAAATCGCGATTACCTAATTGAAATCTAATTACTGTGCATTTAGTTTAATTCGATTGTATGATCTGTTACGCACAAAAATCGCTATATTTAAGCAGTATTATGGCTTGAGTATTTTAACTGTTATTCAGTTATTGCCAAGTATTTGATTTTTGATCAATATTTGTGGGGATCGCTCAGGGTCAGATACCGTCATGAAATGCAAGTACCGTCTTACCCAAATTAGCATCAAATGGTTTACCTGATTTGATAACACCGTAAATAATATGCGTGAGTTTACGCATCAGATGATGTTGTTGCGGGAAAAATGATCTTATTGAGGATTAGAATCGATATCTCATTTGCACGCCTGTTTCTTTTGTATCGTTCTTCGGTTCCAAGCCTGAATAGACGGTAATCGCACCATAATAAGTGATGGGTGTGTAATCCGAATCGGCAATTTTCCAGCGAATATAAAAAAGCCCAAGCGACCATCGGGAATATTCGTAAGTAGCACTAAGTCGATTGCCATTACCTTTGCTTTGGCGGTTCTTGATATTATTCAGACCAGGATCAACATCAGACAAATAGGATGTTTGTGTGCCATCGAGAAAAAAGTCGTATTCCAGAGTGGTCACGAAGCGGGATTTATCCGATAACATGAAGCGATGCGTCACGCCCAGCGGCAGGTAAATATATTCACTTTCGCGGCGGTAACCACCGGAGCCTAATTTTCTCAGATCGTTGTAAAGGGTTCGATAGGCTAGCCCGTAGTAGGGAAAAAAGACGTTGCCACCGGCGAGATAATCCTTACCGAAAAGGATGCGTATATCCCATAACCTGTCAGGAACACCGCTACCGGTCCCGCTGGCAGACGTATATTCAACGTTCCCAACGGCATAGCGAAAATCCCAAATCGCATGCCAGTTACTTCTGAAGTTTTGCGACGTCGCCGTCCAGGTCAAACCCAGTTTCCGTCCCTGTGTCGACATAAAAAATGCACCATCGACTTCTTCTTCATATTTATAATTGGAAGACTGAATTCCTAATTCTGTTCCTGCAACTGTTTGGGCCGTCATATTATCTCGTGCATGAACCGGCAGGCTGATTAATACCATAAGGCTACATAAGATTGGACAGGTTACTTTCATACTATCTGACTCCGGTTTGGCGGTAATGCGGCGATTTATGCCGCGTGTTTCGAGTCCGACCACGGTTTGATCTTTGCCAGAACTTTGGTGAGTGCACTCTTGGCCTTGGCTGTGTCGTAATCCACCTGCAAGCGTAACCACCACCCGTCAGAGAGTTTGAAAAACTTGCATAAGCGCAAATCGGTATCAGCTGTAATTGAGCGCTTGCCGGAGACGATTTCGCCGATGCGACGTTGTGGTACACCAATTTCTTTAGCGAGTCGATATTGCGTCAGGCCCATTGGTTTGAGAAATTCTTCCAGCAACATTTCACCCGGTGAGACTGGAAGCAACTTGGTTTTCTTTGGCATGTGATTCTCCAATTAATGGTAATCCACTATTTCAACATCATCAGCGCTGCCATCGACCCAGCGGAAACAAATTCGAAACTGGTCGTTGATGCGTACACTCCACTGTCCCACCCGGTTACCCTTGAGTTTTTCCAGGTGATTGGCGGGCGGGGCACGCATATCATCAATGCGTTGTGCCAGGTCGAGCTGCTTGAGTTTGCGCAATGCAGATCGTTCGATTTTGGCAAATCGCCGCACGCGTCCGAGCCGGAACAGGACTTCGGTGTCTTCATCCTTGAATGACCTAATCATTATAAAATACTAACGCATGGCGTTAGTATTGTAAAGGGTGAAAACAACAAGCAAAAGGCGGCAGGTCTTGCACTGACACATTCGCCTGATATTGAAATACGCGTCAGGTAGTATTAATTTGAATTTGATACATTCATAGATGGACGATTGAGTCGGCCAAGGCGATGGGGCATGCCTCGACCGTGTAGTTGGAATTCTCCAGTGCGTTTTATCCTGTGACGTCGTGTACAGCCAGGGGTTTCATTGTCACCGTCAATGACTCGAGCAAGTAGCAACCCTATTACAATTTTGCTTATAGGCACACCTGTGGTAACATGCTGATATTTAAAGGGAAGATTATTATGCGAGGACGTGGATGAAAGTCCGGGATGTGATTAAACTTATTGAATCAGACGGTTGGGTGCTGGCCCGTACGCGGGGTAGTCATGGACAATATCACATGCAACCAAACCGGGGTTGGTGACAGTCCCCGGTAAACCAAGTGATGATTTGGCACCGGGTACACTCAACAGTATTTTTAGCAGGCAGGGTTACGATGAAATATTTAATAGTGATAGAAGAAACGGAAACTGGCTATTCAGCTTATTCACCGGATATCCCTGGTTGTGTTTCCACCGGCGCTACGCAGGACGAGACGCTGGCTAATATGCGCGAAGCAATCACTTTTCATATTGAAGGATTACGTCAAGAAGGCTTCCCCGTTCCAAAGCCATCCAGTGTGTCATCGAATATCGAAGTCGCTGCCTGATTTCAAAAGACCGGAAACAGTATTCTGACCCCGAGTTATGATAAGGAATAAATATGTCAGGTGAAGATTTATGGTTTTATCGGCGGGTTGGGTCGCCCATAATTTACGTAAGAAACACACTCGGGCAATATCGCTGTTACAAGATGACGCATGACAGCGTCAGGGCGTTACCGGGTGGAATCTATACCTTGCCGCCACAATACGGGCATGCGGATTATTCGAATAGTGACAGACACACCGCCGATGTTAGAAACGCGAGCACCCTGAAGTGCAGTTATGACGACAGTGTACAAAAAATTACTACCGGGTTAATTTCGTTGCCATTAACCCGCAATCAGCGTAATCGCGTGGTTAATCAAGGGATGGCTAACGCCATGATCGCGCACACTCAGCATGCGTATACCGCCACGGAGTATGCCCAGTATGTTTTTGGCGATACGACGGCGAGTTGGGAATGGTGCTACCTGCTGGCCAACTCAATGGGAGGAAAAGACGATGAAACTAACATCGTCGCGGCCGTGTCGGACAATACTACCGAACAATTGGCTATTGAAAACGCCCTGCAGATGTATCGGTGTGAGCACGTATTCAAAATGGAAATATCGGCGGGCTGCCTCGATATGGCGAAAGGCAAGTACCTGGGTAATGTAATCAAATATAAAATATCCAGCGATTATTTTGATAATTCCCTGGTTTTATATTTAGACTGTCTTAATCCACTAAGGCAAGCGGAGGCTCATTTTAATTCGCTACAGAAGAAAGTAGCGAAATGGGCGAATCTGGCGCTGGAATGTATTTCAGCAGAAAAAAACAATAATCCGGTTACTCGGGATGAACGCAACAAAATACTTGCCTATCATGCGGTGCGGCAAAATACTGCTGAAAAGAAAAAGGCAATCGATATAGAAGATGCAACTATACCTTTTGCGCGAACGAAATAAAAGAAGATGCATAGTATCAAGCGGTTTACCAGTGACGCGGCGCAGACGTTAAATGCGAGCCAGTTACGTGACCTCTGTGGCCCAGATATCAGCACCAGCACAGCCAACATTTAATTTTAAAAATAATATTGATATGACAGGTCCGCTTCCGTGAAATAAATATCTTCATGGCTTTTCCGTAAGACATGTAATTTAATGGAGTGATTGGTATCTAGTACAAAATTGTGTGTGTAGCTGGCGCTTTTGCGCGTTTCTCCGTTAGAAAACTTTTCGGTACTCAGCTGCAGGTGCGCGGTTTGGTCTTTAAAATGGTACAGCATGCCACTGAGCAACCCCAGGGCAGGTTCTATGTTGTTATCGAATTCGCCATTGTGTTCCAGCCGCAGGCTGGCCATCACATAAAAAATACTTTTTTCTAGCGGCGCATAGGCCACGCCAACCCCGCCGGTAACGTGTGCCGCGAGTACATCATGGCTATTAGTGGGTTGACGTTCGAGGCCGGTGTAGATGCGCCACGATAATGGTTTTAAAAAATCCGAGCGGGGTGTCAGTGAAAAAATATCCACGACATCAAATTGCTGAACCTGCAACGACCGGTTCTGATAGTCGCGTAGTTGCAGATTGCCGAGATTGATTTGTGCCCCTTGCAGAAAACCCGAGGCATTATCATCCAGGCTATGAAATGACATGCGATAACCGAATTCGCCGAATGCGGTGTTTCCCTGTTTGCCTGCCTTGAATGTCAGTCGCGAGCTAAGGTGGCCGTTTTCGGGTTGATTGGTGCTTTGGCTGATATCTTTTGTTGTGGTGGCGTATTGCGTGAGTTTTTCCAGTAATAGATAGCCATTCTTGGCGGCGGTTTCATCACGCGCGTCTGTACCCTGACGATAACGAATAAGTTTATATGAAAAATCAACAATATTTTTTTGTTCTGATTTTTCAAGCGCCTGAAATTCAGCAGAAGCTGTGTTTTCAGGGTGGGCGATGATACTTTCAATCAAACTGTATCGTTGAGATGGGATTTTTTCGAGCAGCGCTTGTAATACGGTTACCTGGGAAGGGCGATATTTAACTGTATTGATGAGGCCCGCTTTTTCGACGGCACGTACGGTATCAACCGGTATGACGGTTAATGTAAATTGACTGGTGAGATCAATGCCGGGGCGTGCTACTTCAAGTAATTCAAGCAAACGATAAGAACAGTTCTCGTCAAAAAAATAATAATCAAACTTCATCTCTTTTAATTCCCAAAGATGATTTACCAGTTTTTTGAGTTCATCGGGTTGCAGGTTGAGTGGGTATTCCCAGATATCCCGATTTTCATCCCTGTTGTATTCACGGATTTTTTTGAAGTAGGGCGTGACAATAAAAAATCCTGGATAGCCGCCGCTCAGTCCCTTGAAAGCATAGAATAGCGAGTTGTCACCTTGTTTGACATCGGCGCCGAAATTGACTGCGATGGATAACCATTCCGAGCTGTTATCTTGTTTGGCAGCATCCAGTCGTAACAGGGTGTGTCCAAACATGGAAGAAGGACTGTTGAGATGGTACGCAGGAAAAATCAGCGCCAGCCGGGCGTCGGGTATGCTGGCACGCCATTCTTTATACAGTGCACAACTGGCTTTGGGTAATTCTGTTAGTTGATTGTTTAGTTTTTGGTTCAACCATTGCAGGCGCGAGGGAAAGCGACATTGCGCCTGTGTGTTGCTATCGGTTGTCTCGGTATAAAACGCGGCTAATGTTGCCTGCATTTCAGCTTCTGGATTGGTTTTGCCATCGATGGCATAGAAGAAATTACTGTCATCTACCTGACTGATAAAACTTTTGCTGTGTTGCGAATAATGCAGCAGCTTTAACCATTCCGGATTGAGCCAGAGTTGTTGCGATTTGGACAGGTCTTGCAATGCGATAATTTTTGCCGTGTTACCGGCGTAAGCATCATTACCTGAAAGCAGGTTGAACACACAAACAAGAGTGAACAATAACCGATAAAAATTTCGCGATGGCATCAGGTGATTTATTCTGGGTTAACTAATACAAATATACAGACTGCGGATAAAAACAAGGCCCTGCAGTAACAGGGCCTTGACGCTGAGCAAATGCAATCAGAAATTAGCTTACATATTTGGATAGTGTGGCATCAGACTTCATGACCTTTTCCAGAGCAGCCAGTACTTCTTCAGCTGTGGTGTTTTGGCTCGGGAAGATAACCTTGAAATTAGCGTGGGTTACTTCAGCAAATGTCTGACGATCTTGCTGTTCAACACCCATCATCACCGCAACAGCATTCAAGGCTTCGCCATTGCCTGCAGCAACGTCTTCAGAAAACTCGGTCATGATAGATGAGATCATGCTCTTGCCACCGTAGGTCAGCTTGCCATCAGTGCTACAGCCGTTGGTGCCAGAGGTCATGCCAAATGTTGCATTACCCGAAGTACCGTTGGTCGTGGTAGCCATAAAATGTGGACCTGCTCCAGCTTGGCCCTGAAACAGCATATTGCCCCAACCACAGTTATTGCCTCCGGCAGCATCGGCCAATGCGTATGAAGAGATAGAAGCTAAAACGATACTAAAAAGAATTTTTTTCATGTAATTTTCCTTTATTGACGTGGTGGATCAGAATAGTTAGGCTGCTGATAAACAGCTTGTATCCAGTCTAGTTTTAAAATATATCAATTGCAATAAGCGATCTGACATGTGAAAAATCTATTTTTACTCAAATGGTTTGGCATTTGTATAGCGGCGCAAATGTTGCTGGCTTGCAATAGTGTGATATTTGTCCCAACTCGCGAGCAAGTGTTAACGCCAGACAAGGTGCATATTACATATGCTGATGTAAATATAATCAGCAAGGATGGTGTGCAACTGCATGGCTGGTATTTACCCGCAGCGGCACCCGTGCGTGGCAGTGTGCTTTTTTTGCATGGTAATGGCGAAAACATCAGCAATCATTTGGCCTATGTGTACTGGTTACCAGCTGAAGGATATGACGTCTATCTGTTTGATTATCGTGGTTATGGCGCCTCGCAGGGTGAGGTTGATCTGGATGGCAGCCTGACAGATATCGAATCCATGATCGCTTATGTGGCAGCGAATAAAACAACACCGCAGAAGTTTGTTGTTCTAGGTCACAGTTTGGGTGCGAGCATGGGGATATATGCTGTTTCGAAGTCGGCGCATCGGCAGGATCTGGCGGGTATGATCAGCATCGGTGCCTTCAGTGATTATGGCGCAGTGACGCGCGATGTGTTGAGCCGCTCCTGGTTGACATGGTTATTTCAGTGGCCATTGTCACTGGCAATGGACAATCGTTTTAGTCCAAAAAAATTTGTTGGCGACATTTCGCCACTACCCATTGTGTTGCTGCACAGTGATAATGATGAAATTATTGAACCATATCATGCCGCTATATTGCTGCAGGCGGCCAGAGAACCCAGGTTCTTTCAGGCCTTGCATGGGGATCATAATCAGGTGTTAAACGACATGAATAACCGTCGTATATTGCTGAAGTATCTATCTCAATTGATACCGACTAGCAACACACCAGAAAACTCAAATCGAGAATAAAGTATGCGTAGTCCGGATGTCGAATAATAGAATACAGCAATAGAATGACCATAAAGTTAGCCTGAACCAAGCGAAAAAGTGCCATGCTTTGCAATAACACATTCGCGCAATATTAAATAACTTGTTATGTGGAATTAATCAGTATTAGATTCGTTCATGGATGGACGACGGTGTATGTCAAGGAGGTGACGTCATGTCTCAACCGTTGCGGTTGGAATTTTCCGGTACGTTTTATTCTGTGTTTTACTTTCATCTTTTGCAAACATGCCAGATATGACATGCTTGTGTTTTTATGAATGCGACTGATACCGAACAGGCGAGTCTGGACGCGTGTTATCTGTGGCGGCAATTCCTTGAGCTGGATCCACGCGCCGACAAAGGGGATAAAAGTCGGCGCTCCCACGTTAAGTCCACGCTGCCGCGCGGCCAGGTAGTGTCCCATTTCATGCACGAAAATCAGCGCGACAAAACCAACCGCGTACGGCCAACCAAAGATCAAGGCATAGGCAAACACCGAGACCAACATGCTGCCTGAGGTCAGCAGAAGTTTGCCGAATTTCAAACTGCCCAGCAGTAGCAGAAACGCCTGCATCGCAGCATGGCTGCATCATGCTTTCGGTACGCGACGTTTTTTCCACCAACTGGCGATACCCGCACCAAACGCCGCAAAGCCAATGAGAAAGAGCTTGGCAAATTTTGCAATGAACACACCAATCACCGCCAGCAATCCCAGTTTCTTGGCCGCCACACCGGC
>JAHECZ010000117.1 GCA_024641475.1 Gammaproteobacteria bacterium | reverse complement strand
CAGCGGTGGCGGGTTCGTATTACTCCATAAAGAACCCAGCACATACGGGTAACGAATATCACCCGCGTCAAATGCCACCAGCACTTCGTCGCCCACCTCCGGGACGAACCAGCTGCCGCGTTGTTTTCCAGCCATTAACGTGGCGATTCGCGCCCACTCCCCATGATGAGGGTTAGCCGTATGACCCAATAGCGGCAACGCAATTCTGACTCGTCCCAGATTGTGTGGATCAACATTGTCCGTAACAACTGCCGTGTGAACACCATTCAGATGATTCATGTTATATCCTCTTCTATCGGTTCACATGGATCCTACAGTGAATAGCAGGAATATTCTCTAATATAAAAAACAATTCATCTCTGAACACAAGGGAGCTAAATAGGGAATATATATCCCAAGCAAACAGTGCTGGGACTATAGGCCCCAGCACTGTGGATTAACGAATGATTCGACGGTACAACTTTACGGTGTATGCAATCTTACACTTGCCGACATGTTCTGGCCTGTAAATCTTGCCCAGGGATTACCATTTACAGTCCCCAACGTCATGGTTTCACAATGGTTTGGCAACGTAACGCTGATTGCACTTACATCCCAGTTATCATACGTCTCCCCGATATTTCGTCCAGCACCGTCATGGGTGATCACGATACTGTCAAGCTGACCCAGCTTAACCCAGGCTGGTAATGCCAGCGATACAGTATGGGCCGAATTGTACTGCCAGCTCTGCCCATGATTCAGGTTGACAATCGGTAGCGTGCGTCCATCCTGTAAGCGTATCTGTGCAGATGCAACGCCGCCGGCGCGAAGATCATCCCGGCCAGTTCGGGTAGTAAGAATCAGTGTTTGTACACTGGTATTGACTAAAGCCTTTGCTACGCTGAACTTTACGGAACCACTGACGTCCTTACCGGTGAATCGTTTGACCAGATTGCCGCCCAATAATGATTCGCCGCCTGAGCAAACTTGTGGTGTACGGACTGTCACTCCCTGCACGTCCCAATTGTCATAGCTTTCCCCAAAATTACGTCCCGCTCCGTCATGGTTAATGATGAGCTGCGCATTCGCTAACTCGGAAGGGGCGTAGGCGCGAGACAGATGAAGCGTAACCAAGTTCGTGCTGTACTTTTTCCAGTTGGCGCCACGATTCAAATTGATACTTGGCTCCACTGTGCCATTTGCCAGTCGCAGCTGTGCGGTGCTAACTGCGCCACCGCGAAGGTCATCGGCGCCTGTTTGAATACTGACAACGAGGCTTCGCACCGATGGCTGTGCGAATACAGGCATTATACCGAGTGCGGACACCAAGGCGCCTGCCAACAGCGTCATTGCAACTCGCCTAGTTGCGTGACCAGCAGAAATGCTGGTATTTAACGTATCGTGAATAAAAGTCATGTTACTTTCTCCTTGAATAAATGTGTTCTAAATACAATTGTCCGTGCATGAGTCGTGTCACAACTGCGGCAGGTTCAGTTACATCACTGGTTTTTACTAAAAAAAGATCGGGACAACGCCGTTCATCAACCCGTGCTCATAAAACAGGCAGCACTTGCTGATTGGAGTCGATTAACAACTAATCCTCCCATGCCATATTGCAATCTCGCACAAATGTGTTATTGCAAGACCAGATGCTATTTAGAATGTGGCAACTGATTTTAAATCTACTGTAGATTCTGAATGATTGAATTCGAAAAAACCGGGTAGCCATCAGATTTTTTCACAGAGCGCGCTGATTGTTGCAGCAGGTGAACTGTTAAATTGTTAATTTTGCGCTTCGGTCAGGAAGGTATCGCGATAAATGGTGCGTAAATAACGCATGCGTAACAACGTGAGCTTCAAACCCGTGATGATATCAAGTAACATCATACTTAGAACAATTGTGATAATATCGTGCAGCTCAAATGCAATGGCTCTCACCAGGTAAACGGAGCAAAATAAATTACTGTATTAATTTAGAGGGGAATATGTATGAAAAATTTCGTATTGCATGTAATAAGCATAGGGATGCTCGCCAGTGTACTGACGTCAGCCTGGGCAAAACCGGTTGATGTGATTGAGAGCGAGGGTGTGTATGTGGTGGCAGAAAAGGGCTATGTGAAGATTGAAGCCTATCAACATGATTCGTCTTATGTCGATTTTAATCATTTACAGGAAGTACCGTTTGTTAAACGTTCGGATACTACTTTGAAATTGGTTGTGTACAAAAAAGACTTTTCGGAAAGTAATATCCTGCTAGAACAACGGCAACTTGCCTTGATCGCAAGTAATCAACCTTTGAAATTTGATATGAAACCCCTGGCAAAGCCGCATATGTTTGAAATTACCGTCAATGGACCAATCAAAGATGGCACCCTGATTTTTTCACATGCCGGATTTTTCCAGAATATGGGCGCGATTGTGCTTGGCGACACTCAAAAAGAATTAGTGAAGCTTTTTAGTCAAAAAGATATTCCCGACGCGCCGATTGTTATCCAGTTTCTGGATGATGCCCTGGCCGCCTATCCCAATAACACCGAGCTAAAAAACTTGAGAGGCTATTGGGCAGGCGCCGCTGAAGTTGCCAAAGATAAAAAAGGTTATAGTTATGTCGAAGAAAAATGGCTTGCCTATGAAAAGGCTGAAAAACTTACCCTTAAACAACGTTATCTTAACGATGTGATTTACGAAATTAACGCCTATCTCAATGAACATCCTAATGGCATCAAGGCAGAAGAAGCCAAGCAGCGTAAAAGTATTGCCGAAAAGAAATTAAAGGAATATGAAAAGCTGCTTTAGCAA
>JAHECZ010000024.1 GCA_024641475.1 Gammaproteobacteria bacterium | reverse complement strand
AAGTGCTCGAACCATTCCGGGAGTGCAAACCCAATACAGATTGTCTGCATGCAAAGCCGCGTTACAGCGTTACATTAGCTTATGGTCAACGTCTGGAACCGTGGGTTATGGATGTACAACCGCTAAAGCCGCAGTAAAAAAACCCACCGGGGGACGGTGGGATAAAACCTCACCAGGAGGAGAGTCGCTAACCGGCTGTTGCCGACCGGTTAGCCAATGGACCACAGCACGAGGCTGATGAGCCCCACTAATGCGGCCATTGTGGTGAGACGAACCAGGACGTTACCCGAGCGCAGATGACGGCCACGGGTACGGTTGTAATACATTTCCTCACGCCGCGCCCGCCGCGGTGCCGTGCGGGCGTTACTACGATAAATATCGGATTTCTTCACGTTATACATTGTCTTGTCCTGTTGTTACGCAGAAGCATGCCAGCCGACCAAGAAAAGGCCATCCGTGGCGCCCCCACATCCTTGTTGAGATGAAGTGTACGTAGCGGCTTAATTCGCCGCAGTGGAATAAGACCGGAGAAGTTTGTGAAATATTACCTGGATAAATCGGGGAATAAAAAAACCGGCCCGAGGGCCGGTTGTTGCTAAAATGATAATTTGTAAAAATTAATACTACGGACATTTACCAGGTTCTGAGGGGGGCGGGCAGGTTCCGAGTATCGTTGATGGGGTTGCTGTACATTTTCGAACGCCACCATCGGTTGAATAAGTTTTACAATCTGCACAACCTAATAATATCGTGCTGGTAGTTAGTATAAATATTAATATATATGGTATTTTCATTTGAATCCTCCAGTTGGTTGTTGATATGAATGTACTTCTGCTAATTTAATTAAGTGTAAACGAGAGCTCACAATACCAAAATTGTCCAGGCTGAAAAAGTGGGTTACGAGGTTCGCCAGTAAACTCAAGATTATAATAATTAAATTTTTTATTAAATATATTCTTACCTCCTAGAGTTACGAAACCAGCACGTTTCGGTAATCGAAAAGAGGCGGATAGATCGGTAAGCCAAAAGCGGGCATTTTGAATATTATTTGATTTATCGAGATCCTGATTGATATAGCTGGCAACTATTTTGCTTGACACATTTTTTGATATGGCTGAAGTAATGCTGATTGGAAAGCGATGCGTGATCAAAGTATCAGGGAGAGGATTTTTGCTGGTGAATTTTTCGTAGAAATAATCAGCAGCAATAATATTAGTATTCGATAAAATCCAATATAGATATGTATGTCGATTGAATTCGTGCTGTTTGTCATATGTGACGCTATTATTTGTCGTATCAATAGTTGGCACGCTAAGAGAGCGTGATGAAGCCGTGATGCCCGCATGTATTTTATCAGTAAATGTATGTTCTAGAGCAGCACCATTGATTGTTATTTCGGTTGCATCAATATCATCATAAAATTGGTTGAAGCCTGATATTTGTGTTGGTTCAAGCGTTTGGCTAGTGAATAATGGCCGCTTAAATGATCTAAATGATGCTGCTCGCAGAAGTGTGTTCTGTGATAATTCATATATCACCCCTAGTTTTGGACTTAATTTTGAGGTATGAAAATCAATTCGGCGAAAATCATCATAGGCAAACCCGGCGTTAATTATAAAATATTGTGACGGCTGGTAGCTTAAGTATGTGTACGCGTTATTATGCTCAGTATCAAGGTTTAAACTTGTTTGGCTGTAATATACAACTGTAGGCGATAATGGTGGTAATGCTGTAGCTTTAGTAGTGGTTAAATCAGTACGGTTTATTTTGACACTACCTGCACCAATAATTATTTTAAATTTATTGGGGTGATAGATGTATTGGATCTCACTGGTAGTCGATTTGCTATTAATGTCGACAACTTTCTCGCCAAACGCATCTAGACCAGCACCAAGAGCATTTGAGATTACTTCTGAATTATATTTGTTCTCGTTATTGCTCCCTTTGATTATGGAGAATAAGACATCGTCTTTTTGGGTTGGCATGTAATGCATTCCCAGACGATCGCTTTCAGTATCAATAGTGTTTCTTAAGGTGCTGTCATAAATATTTGGATCAAATTGTAATAATAGATCTCCAGCTTTGGTATTCCGCTTCCTGTGTTCCGCCTGAACACTAAATGAAGGTGCAAATGAGTGCTGTACAAAAAAATCTTGAATAGTGTCGTTTATGTCATTATTTGGACGAAATCCTTCAGTTGTGTAGTTATACTCGCCGAAACTGTAGGATGTAGAGTTCTGGATTCCAGAAACAATCACATCACTACCTGACGTGCTATTACCACCACTGATACCATACAGTTGTAAACCGATGCTATTTCTATTGAATATAGAATCAAACTCATTCGAATTAACAGATCCGAAATTTTCGATAGTATTAAGATTTTTTTCGGCTAACTGAGGTTGTAAAGAATTGGTGTTTACTGGTTGTAACAATTGTGCTTGCAATAATTCGCTGATTCGTGCTATTTCGAATCTCGACAATTTCGCGTAACTATCTGATAGGAAGCGATGTGCTGAATAATTGCTTGGATCGGAATTTACGGATTTATAACTCTCTAGCAATGCCAGATGATCCAATCCTAAATCCGTATAGATTCGCGCGAGGCTAATGCCCCTCGCCGCCTCATCCTGATCCAATTGCAACCGCGACCGATACACTGCGCGGTTATCATTCAGCTCAATCGATTTCTGTAAGTCCTGCAGCGCTTCCACCGGACGATTCTCAGTCTGTTTGCGGATCGCATCATAGAACCACGGTGTCGGATCATTCGGGTCCAGTTCTTTGGCCATGGCGAATTGATCGGCGTCGATGCGGGCGCGTTTTTCTTCGAAGTAGGCTTTACCGAGGTAACTGCGGATCAGTGCGTTGTTGGGATCGAGCAGCGCGGCGATTTCGATTTCGCGGCGGCCATCGGCCAGGTCATTCTTGCGGATCTTCGCCAGGCCCAAACCCAGACGTGGTAGCGGATCGGCTTGATCCAGTTCGATCGCGGTATTGAAGGTTTGCACTGCCGCGTCGATGTGGATCTGTGTCAAATAGGCAAAACCTAAAATCGTATGCGCGCGGGCCTGTATGCTATCAAGTTGTACGGCGTGTTGTGCGGACTCCAATGCAGCATGCAGATAGCCAACCGACAATTGCAATTCGGCCAAGCGCGCATAGGCCAGGGCATTGTTGGGTTCTGCCGTCACGGCCTGTTGGGCGCTGCTTAACGCCGCATCGAGATCAAATGTGGCTTGTTGTGCATACGACAGCGCCATGTGCGTCGCGGCAACATTCGGTTCCTGGGTTACGGCATCCTTGGCCAGTTGTAAGGCATGTACCGTATCGTTGTTGACTACATCGATAATTGCCACCAGTGCTTTTGCCTTGGCATTGTCCGGGGTGCCAGCAAAGGGGGCAAGTGCTGCGCGCGCTGCTTCGACGCGACCGTGATAGAGCAGATCGGCCGCGGGCGCGAGCGGATCACCGGGGACGAAGATTGGCGGGTAGTACAGCGCCCATTGCACCATATCACGAGGTTTGACGCGCAACATTTTTTGCGGCGCTTCGCCCTGTTTTGCAATGGCGGTTTCGTTGTGAGTAATACTCACTTCACCGGCGGTATTACTGGCGCGTACCTTGCCTTCGAACACCGTGACGCTGCCATGATCTTTATCGACAGCGACGACGAATTCGGTGCCTTCGATCGCGGCGTTCACATAGGGTGTCGTGACTTGCAGGCTGCGCGGCACACGGCTGATGAAATGTACCCAGCCGGTGAGAATCTCGAGTAATGAGGGTGAATCGGCTTTGATCGCAGTGAGCGTAATGCTGGAATTTTGATCCAGGCGCAACAGGGTTTGGTTGGCTAATACCACGGCCGCGCGGCTTTGCTCCGCAACACGCAGGCTGTCACCGCTGCAATAGACAGCATTGAGCTTAACGGCTTGCCAGCTATCGGTAGTGGTATGCCGGGCTTCAACCGTACCCTGAATCGAGACCACTTTGGCTGCCCATGGATCGCACGCAGTGGATTCGGCAGCAGACGCGACTGTCGTCCAGCCTAAACATACGAACGCGATCCGGATTACTGTGTTGCGCATTTCGCAGCAACTCCCTCTTTGTTTTTTTATCCATTATTTCCCGTTCAATTAGTGTAACGGGTTGCTCCTTCCCCAAGGAACGATGCGATTATAACCACATCATTGCAAATGTTGTGGGAATTTTTTACAGATTGCGTGTGGTATTTTTACAGTCATTTTTTCGTCAAATGAATGACGCTATCCCACCCTGTCGGAGGTTGCTGCAGATATTCAGTGCATAACGATACATAGTATTGGCTGGGCCCATCGTCGCGATGATGGAGCAAAATTTGTGCAAACGCCTGTTCCGCTTGCTGCCATGCACCTCCACGAAACAAAAACAGTGCATCAGCAAAAGCCGAGTTTAAGTTTTGTGCGGTGATGTGTTCTGATTGTGTGCAAATCAGCTCATGTACCGTGGTGGGATGACGTTTACCCGCCAGTAAAAAGGTCCCCATCTCGCGCGTGACAAACGCATCGATACCCACCAGTGTGTCGGAGGAGACCAGAATGCGCGTGCCGAGTAATTTGTTCAGTCCTTCAATGCGCGTGGCGGTATTCACAATATCGCCAACCGCACGGTATTCATAATGATCCGCAGCACCAACATGACCCATGACGATGTCACCACAATGCAGACCGATGCGAGTCGGCAGGGAATGTGCTGATTGTGATTGATTAAATTGATCGACGGCCTTGCGTACCGCCAGCGCCGCGTGACAGGCACGCGTGCGCACGGCTATGTCATCCTGTGGTGTTGCCCATAGTGCCAATACTGCATCCCCGATCACATCGGAGATCACCCCATCGGCGGAGCGAATTTGTGGAAACAGGGCTTCGTAGTAACGATTTAACACGGTATGCAGTTGTGCGGGTGGCAGTGTCTCCGAAAGCGCAGTGTATCTTTCCGCATCGGTGGCCAAGACTATTCCAAATACCGATTTACCGGTATCGGTCAGATGATGAATGCCGCGCGCCAATTGATCCACCACGGGCAAGGGCAAGTGATGGCCAAAGGCTTGACGGATATTGCGTCTTTCACGCTGTGCGTCACGATATTGCAGAGACAAGGTCATTACGCTGGCCAATGGTAATTGCCAAAGTAACGGTATCACCAGTGGTAACCACAAATCGAATTTGGCGAAGGCAAAATATGCCAGACTCATATAGATGACGGCACAGGTAACGCTCACCACGAATTGTGAGATGCCGTTACTGCGCTGCAAGCCAATACCCAACAGTAAACCCCACAGCATGAACAGCAGGATATCGTACCAGGGGCTCAATACGGTGACGCTGCGCTGTTGCAATAAATTCGCGAAGGCGGTGGCACCCACTTCGACGCCGCTGATATCGAGACCACTGCGCTCATTGGTGAAGACGGTGTAGAAACCGTCTTTTTGTTCAGGCTGGAATTCTTCCGAGAATCCGACAAACACTGCTTTGCCGGAAAGATTCACGGTCGAGGTAGCTTGCAACACCTGATAATACGGTACCGTGGTGATCGATCGTGGTGGGCCATAAAAATTTAGAAAAGCACTGTCACGTTCGCAATACATTGCCAGTAAGGCGAGCAGTTGCTGCCGTTGTGCCACACTGAGATGTGTCTGTTGCCGGATTTTTGCAGACAGTGAAACAGCCAGTTGCGGTTGCGCCAGAAACAGTTCGCGCAATTGTGTGACGGTGTGTTGCACGTTGCCCTGTTGACGAAGCTGTTGCGCAGTGGCTGGCAGGTTCGCAGGTAATGTAGATAATTGCGTGCGCAATAATGTCAGGAATGTATCGTACACTGGCAGTGCATGGGTTTGCAGCATCGTGACGGGCACCGTTGGCGCATTGCCTAACTCACTTTTGAATAACACAAAATGATTGACCTTGGCGGGGACTTTCGGCAGCGGAAACGGTGCCAGCCCAAATGCGGCCTCGCGCAACACGGGTAATGGCGAGGTTAATTTCTCGATTGCCGCTTCCGTCGTGGCCGTACCCGCTTGACCCAGCGGCAGAATCTCGCGATGCAGATATTGAAACAACACCACGTTATTGGCGTTTCGCAAAGCGGTGGCAAACAATTGGTTGTCACCTGGGTCACGCGGCTCCTCAAAGATCACATCAAAGAATATTGCGGCAGCACCTTGTTGCTGCAGACGATTCAGCAATTCAGCATGTAATGACCGTGGCCAAAGACGGGGTTTGTTCGGCAGGTTGAGTTGTCTGGATGAGGCCAGATCAATGCTGACGACCACGACGTCCGCCGGAGGCGGGATCGGTCCGCGCAACTGGAACAGCCAGCTGAGGCCCAATTCTTCCTCCAGCCAGTGACCGGCAGGGCTGATCGCCAGCACGATACCCGCCAATCCAATCCCGATACCCAACACAATCCCGCGCCGCCAACTCATGGTTGTACTCTTTTATGGTATTGTTCCTATAATATATCGGATAACAGTGCTGACGGACCCCCACGTAGCGCGAAACACTCAAACAATGGGTAAGCCCGTGATTTGGTTGCGCGGCGGGATCGGTTAGCGACAACGACGTGTTGACCGTCGCTACGCAACTAGAACAAGAGGCTAGCCATGCTCCAGCAAATACACTTGTTTAGTAACCTTGCAACAAATGAATCGGCGGTATTAACCGACCATAGCACCACCCGGAGTTATCCCGCCAATACGGTGCTGATCACCGAAGGGGATCGCAGCGATTCGCTGTATGTGATTCTGGAAGGCGAGGTGAAGGTATTTGTCAGCGACGAAAATGGGAAAGAAGCGATACTGAATCTCATGGGTCCCGGTGAGTATTTCGGCGAACTGGCGCTGCTGGATGATTCACCGCGCTCAGCCTCAGTGATGACCCTGGTGCCGACCAAAGTGATGATCATCACCAAGAGTGATTTCAAACGTTGCCTCAGTAGCAATCCGGATTTGGCCTATAACCTGATCAAGTCACTTATCCAACAAGTACGTTCGCTCACCGATAGCGTAAAAAATCTGTCGCTGATGGATGTCTATGGCCGTGTGGCGCACACATTATTGGACCTGGCCAAGGATAAAGATGGTAAACAGATCATCGAACAGAAACTCACTCATCAGGATATCGCCAGTATGGTCGGATCCTCGCGTGAAATGGTCAGTCGTATTCTCAAGGATCTGAGCACCGGTGGTTATATCACTGTCTGTAAAAATCAGATCGTCATTAACGATAAACTTCCTTCTGGCTGGTAAATCTGCTCACGCCTGCAAACGCGTGATCGCAGCGTGCCTGGATTGTTGATGCAATAGTTTATGCGCCGTGTCGCTGTCGCTGAAATAGCGTAAATCGCTTTGACGGTTACTGTGTTTGGCAACATACATGCGTTGATCGGCTTCCGCCAATATCCTCTCCAAAACCAGCGGTTGCCAGGCCGGGTACACCACGCTGCCGATGCTCAGCGACAATTTCGTGGCCCGCCCGGCTACGGTGTTGCGGCGCCTTAATTCAGCTTGCAATTGATTCAGTCGCTGCTGCATTTCATCAGCGTGGCGGTGTTTGAGCAGCACCACGAATTCATCGCCACCGATGCGTGCCTTGATGTCGGTGAGATGAAATACCTGGGCCAATACATTGGCTGCTTCCTGAATCAGTGCATCACCCTGTGCATGACCATACCGATCGTTAATGGTTTTCAAGCCGTTAATATCGATATACAGAACGCTGACTGGCTGGCGGAGTATCGCGGCTGAGTTGTTACAGATTTGCAAAGCGTGTTCCAGACCACGACGGTTGTACAAACCGGTCAGATGATCGCGATAGACTTGTTGTTCCAGCTTATGCAGGTATTTAACCTGATCGGTTACCTCACGCAGCCGCAGGCTTTGTGCCGAATGGGATTGCCATTGAATCGTTTTGACCTGCGCATCGAGGATCACATCCTGATCATGAATGTCTTTTAGATAAATTTGTGCACTTTCATCCGTATCGGCAAATCGCAGTGCTGCAGGAATGGTATCGTGCCCGGCTGGCAACCGGCACAATAACCGGCGTGCGCTGATGTTGGCATATAAAATTAATCCCTGCGCATCAAGTACCAGTATGGCATCCGTATGGGTACGGAGCAGTTCGACGCAGTCGTGGCAATGATCGGTGGTTGTTGGCGCGGCATCCATATTTCCCCCTGGCATAAAACTGTTTACGTGTGACGTGTTAGCGTTAGGGTAATTTCAGCAGTTTCCAGAAAATCGCGCTGTGACAAATTAACAATGCGCTGACGGGATTTTACCGGCAGAGATTCACACTTATCTGAGGGTTATTCAGCCCGTAAGGCTTCAATCGGATCCAGCCGTGCCGCATGTTGCGAGGGCACAACGCCAGCCAATAAGCCGATGAGCATCGACAATACCACCGCCGCAATCGCATACGGCCAGGGTGTATGCACCGGTAACGCGGGCACGGCGGCATGCAGTAATTGTGCACCGACAAAACCTACGCTCAGGCCGATGATACCGCCAGTGGTGGCCAGCAGGATCGATTCACCCAGAAACAGATTCAATACATGTTTACGCGTGGCACCCAATGCACGTAGCAAACCAATCTCGACGGTGCGTTCCTTTACCGAAATGGTCATGATCGTAAGAATGCCGATGCCGCCAACCAATAATGAAATACCGCCAATGGCAGCGACCGCAAAGGTTAATACGTTTAGCACCGAGCTCAGCGTATCGAGCATCTGTTGCTGTGTGGTAATCGTGAAATCTTCGCGACCGTGACGCGCCTCTAAAATGGTTTTAACATCAGCAACAACGCGCGCTTCGTTGCTGCCTTCGCGATACAACACATCAATCTCGAACAAGCCATCACGATTAAAGATCTCCATCGCACGGCTGACCGGGATATACACGGTATCATCCATATCGAATCCAAGGATCTGTCCCTTGGATTCCATCGTGCCAATAATACGAAAGCGACTACCGCTCAAGCGCAGCGATTCACCCAGAGGATTGGTATTGCCAAATAACTGTTCCCGAACCTTGCTGCCGAGCACGACAAAGTTGCGTGCGGCAGTCGGATCATCCTCAGGTAAAAAACGTCCCGATCGCACCTGCATGCGAAACGCGCGTGGCAATTCCGGACCGACGCCGTAAATCGTCACGCGCCGGGCGCGATTGGCGGATTTTACTTCAGCATTGCCCATCACCACCGGCACAATGGCTTCAATGGAATGTGCGTGGCGCAAGGCCTCGGCATCATCCAGTGTTAATGGTCGTACGGTGCCAAACACACCGACCGACGCACCGTGCGTAGTAGTTTTACCGGGATTCACCCCTAATAAATTGGTACCGAACTGGGAGAATTCAGCTAATACAAATTGATGCAGGCCTTCACCGATCGACGTTAATAACACCACAGCGGCAATCCCAATTCCGATGCCGAGGATCGTCAGACTGCTGCGCAGTCTCTGTAAATAGACTGCGCGAGTGGTCAGACGAAATAGATCGGTGATGCGCATTTATACCTCAACGGTATCATCAAAGTCGATGCTGTGATTTTCATGCGATTGGGATTCACTCGTTTATCGCATCGACATCACATCCCTGTGATACCGATGCGCGCGCAACTTCCCTGTTGCGCTGTCACTCATCGAATCCCAATCACCCGAAAATCACAACTGATATATAATTCAATGTCGCGCCAACGCCACCACCGCATTTAATGCTGCGGCACGGCGTGACGGGATATAACTAAATAGCAGCGCGGTTCCCACTGCCGTGAGCACCGCCATAGCATATGCCCAGGTTGGTGTTTGTGCCGGGAAATCCGGAAAGGCACCGCGCAGTATCGCCGTACCGACGACGCCGACAATAATGCCGATGACACAACCCAATAACGATAACAGCAAGGCCTCGACCATGAACAGTTGTAAAATTTGTTTGCCGGGGGCGCCGACGGCTTTAAGTAAACCGATCTCCGCAGTGCGCTGGGTCACCGCGACCAGCATCACGTTCATGATCAAAATTCCCGCCACGATCAAACTGATGGCGGCGATACCGCCGATGGCGAGCGTGAGTGCCCCGATGATTTTATTAAACGTCGCGAGCACCGCATCTTGTGTGATAACCGTAATGTCTTCTTCACCCTGATGACGTTGCGTGAGAATACTGCGGACCTCGGCGCGGGTTTTATCGATCACTTCATGCGATTTGGCCTCGACAAAAATTCGGAACAATGAGGGTGAATTAAACAGGGCCTGTGCCGAGGCTACCGGGATCATAATGATCTCATCGGTATTCATGCCGAGCGTCTGCCCCTGTTGCGCCAGAATTCCGATCACGCGAAAGCGCCAGGCGCCGACACGCACCCATTCACCCAGCGCATTGTTCGGGCCGAATAATTCATCGCGCAGTTTACTGCCGATGACACAACCCGAACCGCTGCGCGAGGCATCCCCCGCTTCGAGAAATTGACCTTGCGCCAGCGTATAGCGGCGGATCGGTTGCATCTCACTGGTGGTGCCCAGTACCACGGCTTCACGTTCGCGCCCGCTGAAGGATATCGGAACACTCCCGACCATTAATGGCGCTATGCGTCGTACATACGGGCTGCGTAACAAGGCCTCGGCATCATCCAGCGTTAAATCGCGCGGTGTTTCGCCCATCATTGCGGCGGGATTCATGCCGGTGGTTTCCGAACGCCCGGGTAGTACAATGAGTAAGTTGGTACCGAGAGTGGCGAACTGATTATTAATATAGAGACGGGCGCCTTCACCTAGGGCGGTAAGCGCAATCACCGAGGCGACGCCCAATGCCATCGCCAACACGATCAGCACGGTGCGTGTGGTATAGGAACGCAACGCCACGGTGGCGAAGCGGAGATAATCTGCGGTCGGCATGCTCATGGGCCGTCACTGACAATTTTGCCGTCGATCATTTTGATCTTGCGGCGGGCGCGTTCGCCCAAATCCTGATCGTGAGTGACGACGATCAGAATGATGCCGGATTGGTTCAATGCTTCGAGAATCTCCATCACGTCCATGCCCGAGTGCCGGTCCAGATTACCGGTTGGTTCATCCGCAAGCATGATTGACGGTTGCATGATGATCGCGCGGGCGATCGCGGTACGTTGCCGTTGTCCACCCGATAATTGATCGGGCCGGTGCTCAGCGCGATCGGTCAGAGTGACGCGTTGCAAGGCATCACGCACACGGCGTTGTCGTTCTAACGGCGCGATACCGGCCAACATCATTGGTAACTCGATATTTTCTGCCGCAGTGAGACGGGGGATCAAATGAAAGGATTGGAATACAAAACCAATCTGTTCACGTCGCACCGTGGCTTGTTCGATATCGTTGAGTGTGGTGACATTGCGCTGATTCAAACGATATTCACCCGAGCTGGGCTGATCGAGTAAACCCAGAACATTTAACAGGGTGGATTTACCCGAACCCGACGGTCCCATAATCGACACATATTCGCCGCGTGTCATCGTCAGGGAAATATCATCGAGCGCGTGTACTACCGTGTCGCCAACTTGAAAATCACGATGCACATCGATGAGTTCGATCATGGGTTATTTTTCCGCGACGACGCGTGCGCCTGCTTTGACGCCTTCGCGTTCAGCTGAGGTAACGACCAATTCATTTTGGTTAAGGCCAGCCAGTATCTCGGTGTATTGCCAATTGCTCAGGCCGATTTTAATTTCACGTTTCTGCAAGATGTCGTTATCCGCAGGTAATACATAGACGTATTTGCCTTCCTGCAACGCTTCGGTGGGGATACGCAACACCTGATTATGTTCGGCCAGAATGATTTCAACGTCGGCGCTGTAGCCCGGCAACATATTCGGCAAGGTGTCGGCATGTAGAAATTCGACTTCGATATCGACGGTACGCGCCTGTTTCTCACGATCCAGTACATAATTGGCGATGCGGCGGATTCTGGCGGGAAAGCGTTGCTTGGCAAAGGCGTCGATAATGATATTGGCCTGCATCGTGGCTTTGATTTTGGGGGCATCAACTTCATCGATCGGCGCCAGCACATACAAGCATTGTGAATCGATCAAATCGACCGTCGGTAATGTAGGTATGCCGACAGGTGAGGGTGTAACAAACTCGCCGAGCTCGCCATTGATCTCGGCGACGGTGCCGGCAAATGGCGCACGTAAACGGGTGCGTTCGAGTTGTGCGCGGATCACATCGACACGCGAGCGCGCTGATTCAATTGTCGCTTTGCTGGCATCGCAACTGGCACGGCGCGCACGGGCGTCACCGATAGCGCGATCTGTGGGTTCCTCTGCTATCAGGCCTTTGGCGTGTAATTGTTTGGAACGTTCAGCTTCGTGTGCCGCCACATCGGCCATCACGCAAGCTTCCTGGGAACGCGCAATGGCAGCCGTGATATCCCGTTCGGTTTGCTGCAACTCAGCCTGTAAATCGTCATTCCATAGTTCCAACAAAATTTGCCCGGTTTTAACCTTGTCGCCTTCCTTGACTGGCAATTTGGCAATCTTGCCGCCGATGGAAGGCGACATCTGCGCGCGCTGGCAGGTTTTTACGGTACCGGTGCGGGTATTGGCCACCGTGGCCTGGACCATACCGATCTCGACCGGTTTAACGGCGACCTTGATGGGAGCCTGATGCGAGACAGCCAGATAGATTGCCGCCAGTATTAAAATGATTCCGGCAACAATGAGTAAACGGCGTTGCAATGGTGTGACATGCATGGATAAAACCTCTGCGTAACCATACAACAAATGTATATGGGTCACCAGAGGTACAGATCAAGAACTCAGCAGATCAAACAGGGATATCTAAAATAATTCAGAGCGAGAAACGTGTTGGCAATCACCGTGTCTGTGTCAGTTGCCAAAACACAGACACGGTGCGTATCGTTTACTTACTATCCATGTGCTTCGATGCAATGGTGGTCAATTTGGATGTGGCTGGCATAGTCACATCATCTGGAGCTGATGCAGATGCCACATCCTGACGAAAGAATCTTGCCTGCTGACAATCAGCTTCGGCAATGATGCAATCAATCATTTGCTCAGCAGTCAGATTCGACGGACAAGCTGCCAGGGCAGCATGTGCCAGAACAATAAAAAACAAAGCAGTAAATAACTGTGTCATGCGTTTCATATAACCTCCATGTGCCGCGGGTTGATCACGGTATACCTGTGCGCGGTGTGATTAAAGTAAAGCAAAATGGTGTGCCGGTGGCAACGCAACAATTACGCATTGCAATAGTGAAAATGACCGTGTGATATCGTGAAAGAATTACAAAATGACAGCGTTATCGTCAACCATGCCCGGTAGTTATAACAACTACACGGACATGGCAAGCCACATGATGGTTTATTTGGCGGTGTTATCCCTGGTTGCGGCAACCTCGTTTTTGCTGTCGCTCGAGTCATCTTCATTTGCGGTGACGGGTTCGTTAGTTTGCTCGTCGGTAGCGTTGATTTTACCGCGCGGCGAGTAGTAGTAACCGGAATCTTCAGTGACAATGCAATCCTGCATCTGTTCTGCTGTCAAGTTCTTTGGGCACTCAGCCATGGCGTGCTGCATCAAAACGATACTTGTAAGAAAAGTAACCAATTGTAAATTGAATTTCATATAACCTCCGTGTGAATTAGGTTGGGCGCTGTGTAATGACATAATTTTGTTTCATTCAATCATAGTTAAGGGTGTGCAACAACGTGATAAATAATCATGGCTAGAATGATTGGAATTTTGTATTGATATTAAGTGTGGGATAAGAATTATTGCTGATCGAGATATGGCAGATATGAATATAAAAGTATTTGTCCGACTATTGATATCACCGTGTCTGTGCAATAACACCATGCCAGACACGGTGAAATGTATAATTAATTATTCATTAAATTGCCATGCGCTGTGACGATGGTTTTGTTATCAACAGTGGATTGATTGGCTGATGTGGCGGTGGTGGCAGGTGCAATGACTTGTTCTTCAATGCTACCTGAGGCAGCTTGCGGCGAATAATAATAACCGGCATTTTCAGTGACAATGCATTCCTGCATTTGCTCAGCATTCAAGGATGATGGACATTCCGCTTTGGCCTGATAAGCCAGTACGGTTAAGGCGATGGTAATGACACTTGCAAGTACGGATTTCATAAATACCCCCAGGTATTAAAAAGTGTTTGACAAGCCACACAATGTGGCGATGGGGATATTTGACCAAAGACGCTGATTTAGCGCTGTGACATTTTCACATGGACAGTGCGGGATATTGCCCTGGCAGGCTACACGGTCTGGTAATACAGATTCTGCGGATGATTGGCCTGGGCGAAGAAGAACCAGCGTTCAAACAACAGCCCGATATATTGCACAATGAATGCCGCCAGCAGCGTACCGGTTTGTTGATTTTTCAAACCCATAATCAGTAACACCAACGGGATTACAAAGACGGTCAGCAGAAAAATCCATTTGATGGATTTTAATAGTTTTAAGGTTTGGTGATGGAAGAAGTCGCGTGTGTTGACCGAGCCACCCATAAAGCCCATGGATTTTTGCTGAATCTTGCTGTGGCGCACGCCCAGCGCGGTTTGCAACGTGGATTTGGATTTTAATCCTGCATTGCGTATTAGTGATGCAACGCGACTGATTAACGCCGCGACAGTGATGATGATGGTCCAGATGCCGTAGAAGCGCGTCAGTTCCGGTGCATTGACGCTGGCGAACGCAGTGGTCAACGCAAAGCCCGAGGCGGTGCCGAGCAGGATGTAATTGATCACCGTGAGCGGACTATGCCATTCCTGTAAAAACTTCAGACAGGCGTAGATCATGCCGGTGCAGATGAATAACGTAAATGTCGCCAGCATACCGAGTGTCGCAATCACCAGCGTTAATTGTAAACGTGCACCTTTGGCGTTGGTGAATAACACCGTATCCCATTCAAAGTAATGCATCACCGCGTAAACCAACACCAGACCCATCATCAATGGCAGGGCGATCACCTCACGCGATAACCAGGAGGTACGCCATTGGGTGGCGGCACGCCAGGCGCGTTCGGGATGGCCGAGATGAAAGAATGACGCGATCAAGCCGCCGATTAAAAACAGCAACGCGATGAATGCGCCCAGTGCGTAAAATTGCGTGCTATTCGACGTAGGCAGTAGTTCCAGTGCGGAATACGTCTGGCCGCTGAACAACGCCAGGAACATGCCCTGACCGACGCCGATCAAGGTGGTTAAAAAAATGACCGAGAAAGCTGGATTCATGGTTAACGCCTCAACAAGTTTAAATTACCAGGACGTGCTGTCGTCCAACGTCGGTTCACTGATCGGTTTGCTCGGGCCGCGTTGTTCTTTCTTGAGTGGATTATCCGCGCGCAGTAATTCATCTGCATGAATGACTTTGCGCATCTTGCGACGCGGTAAATAATGATTGGCCGGTTGCGTGCCCCATTCCGGCATCAATTGATAACCGCCATTCTCGCGAATCGCCACCGACACATCCGAATCCGGATTACGCACATCACCGAACAAGCGTGCGTTGGTCGGACACGCCAATACGCAAGCGGGTTTGCGTTCAGTCACGGGTAGCGTCAGGTCGTAAATGCGATCGACACACAAGGTGCATTTCTTCATGACCTGTTGCTTCTCGTCGATCTCGCGCGCGCCATAGGGACAGGCCCACGAACAATAACGACAACCGATGCATTTGTCATAATCCACCAGCACGATGCCGTCTTCCTTGCGTTTGTAACTGGCGCCGGTCGGACACACCGGCACACAGGGCGGATCTTCGCAGTGCAAACAACTCTTCGGGAAGTGCAGCGTTTCGGTATTGGGGAATTCACCGATCTCATAGGTCTGGACGCGATTGAAGAACGTACCGGTCGGATCCTTGCCGTACGGATTTTCATCCGTCATAAAACCGGCCGGGCCGGAGGTGTTCCATTCCTTGCACGAGGTCACGCAGGCGTGACAACCGACGCAGACATTCAAATCGATGACTAAGGCTAATTGGGTCATGGGAGTTATCCTGCCTGCTTCTTGGTGAATATGCCGGCAAAAAATCCCTGCCACTTGCGCGTCTTACCCGTACCCGGCAACGCCGGCATCGCGGTGAATTGCGGCGCGGTCTCGTGCGCTTCATCGGCACCCGTCGGATATATGCGTACGCGCACATCGTACCAACCCGCCTGACCTGTCACCGGATCGGAATTCGAGACATGCGCACCAACGTCGCTGGCGGGAAGTTCTTCACTGATCACATGATTCAATAAGAAACCTTGCGTGGACTCATTGGCATCGTTATCCAGGCGCCACGCGCCTTTGGATTTACCGATCGCATTCCAGGTCCATACGGTGCCGGGTTCGACCGCTTCGGAGTAACGACACAGGCAACGCACCTTGCCGTGCATCGATTCCACCCACATCCAACTGCCGTCAGTGATACCTGCCGTTAGTGCCGTGGTCGGATGTACATACAGGAAATTATAAGTATGGATCTGGCGCAACCAGGCGTTCTGCGAATCCCACGAATGATACATTGCCATCGGCCGTTGCGTTACTGCGTTGAGCGGATACTTGTGTTTATCCGTCAACGCGCTTTCCAATGGCTCGGAATAAAACGGCAGTGGATCAAAATGCGTTTCGATGCGTTGGCGTAAATGCGCCGGTGGCATGCGACCTTCCCATTTACCTTGCGCGGCGCGGCGGAAGTTCATTAACACTTCGGAATAAATATGTATATTGATCGGCTCGGCATAACGCGTCAGGCGATGTTCCTGTGCCCACTTCAGATAACCGCGATTCCAGTTGCGCATGTATTGATACGACTTGGGCATTTCATAATGGAATACACAATTGTTCTTGGCGTACATTTCCCATTGATTAGGGTTAGGCTCGCCCTTCATGAATTTCTCGCCACCTTTACCCCGCCAACCGGCGAGGAATCCAATGCCTGATCCTGCATCGGTTTCGTAATTGACGATGAAGTCCGGATAGTCACGATACTTGCGCTTGCCATCGGCGGTGGTGAAGGCCGGTAATTTCAAGCGTGAACCCAGTTCAATTAATACTTCTTGAAACGGCTTGCACTCGCCCTTGGGCGGCACGACCGGAATACGCACCGAATCCACCGGGCCATCGAATTCGGAGATCGGGCGATCCAGCATGCTCATCACATCGTGACGTTCCAGATAGGTGGTATCCGGCAACACGATATCGGCATAGGCGGTCATTTCGGATTGGAACGCATCGCAGACGATCAAGAAGGGGATTTTGTATTCGCCATTGTCATCTTTATCGTTGAGCATCTGCCGTACATTGGCGGTGTTCATTGTCGAGTTCCATGCCATGTTGGCCATGAAGATTAACAGGGTGTCGATGCGATACGGATCACCGCGCCACGCATTGGTGATGACGTTGTGCATCAGGCCATGCGCGGCGAGCGGATATTCCCATGAGAAGGCCTTGTCGATGCGCACGGGTTTGCCATCGTCATCGATGAACAGATCATCGGGGTCGGCTGGCCAACCTAACGGCATGCCACCCAAAACATGATTGGGTCGCACATCGTTCGGCGTCTTGGGTGGCTTGGCGCAGGGTGGAATCGGACGCGGGAACGGTGCCTTGTGACGAAAACCACCGGGGCGATCGATCGTGCCCAGGATGCTCATTAAAATGGATAACGCGCGAATGGTTTGAAAGCCATTGGAATGCGCGGCGAGACCACGCATTGCGTGAAACGCCACCGGGTTACCGGTGATCGTGTCGTGGTCTTTGCCCCAGGCATCGGTCCAGGCGATCGGTAATTCGATCTTTTCATCGCGGGCAGTGATACCCATTTCATACGCAAGACGTTTGATCGTCTCGACCGGGATACCGGTGACTTCGCTGGCCCATTCCGGTGTGTAACTGGCGACGCGTTCTTTTAATAACTGGAAGGACGGTTTGACCTTGCGGCCGTCGGGCATCGCAAATTCGCCGAGCATAAAGGGATCAACCCCTTCCTTGCGTGCCGGTACCGGTTTTTCCGTGGCGCGATCCCACCAGACGCGATCCTGTGGATCATAACAATCCGGTTCCTGCGGTAGATCGGTGCGCACCAGCAAACCAAAATCATCGGAGGCCTGATCGACACTGACCAGTTCAGCGG
The DNA here is from genome assembly GCA_024641475.1 of Gammaproteobacteria bacterium. Taxonomy (GTDB): domain Bacteria; phylum Pseudomonadota; class Gammaproteobacteria; order UBA6429; family Thiohalophilaceae; genus JACQBC01. The sequence continues at coordinate 22,192 of JAHECZ010000024.1, read as the reverse complement.
CATTGCTGTATTGCACTAAAAATTCGCGGTCGTACAAACCGGTGCGGATCAATTCGTGGATTAGTGCGAGGATCAGCGCGCCATCGGTGCCGGGTTTGATCGGCACCCATTCATCGGCAATTGCCGAGTAACCGGTACGGATCGGATTGATGGAGATAAACCGGCCGCCGTTGCGTTTGAATGTCGACAGCGCCATTTTCATCGGGTTGGAGTGATGGTCTTCGGCGGTGCCGATCATCACGAACAAGCGGGCGCGATCCAGGTCCGGGCCACCGAATTCCCAGAAGGAACCACCGATGGTGTAGATCATGCCGGTGGCCATGTTGACCGAGCAGAAGCCGCCATGGGCCGCATAATTGGGGGTGCCGAATTGCTTGGCAAACAAGCCAGTGAGTGCTTGCATCTGATCGCGGCCAGTGAACAGCGCGAATTTCTTTGGATCGGTTTCACGCAGCTTTTTCAGCCGAGTGGCGATGGTGTCGAAGGCCTCGTCCCAGGAGATCGGCTCGAACTGCGCATCGCCGCGGTCGGCGCCTGCCTTGCGTTTCAGCGGTTGGGTCAGTCGGGCAGGGGAGTATTGCTTCATGATTCCCGAGGCGCCCTTGGCGCAGATGATGCCTTTATTTAAGGGATGATCCGGGTTGCCCTGGATATAACGAACTTCGCCATCACGCAGTGTCACACGGATACCACAACGACACGCGCACATGTAACAAGTGGTGTTCTTCACCTCAATACGGCCTGCCGGGGCCGTGATCGGATTATGCACAACGGTCATTTGAAACAACCCCTTAGCCAATTCAGGAATTCAGTTTATCGAGCACCAGTAGGCAGCCCACTCACATAGGCTACCGGCCTAACGCAAACAAAAGCACCCCACTCACATGAACGTGCTTATAGTTAAGTACAGATTGCAGGTAACGATAGGCCGGAAGCATATATAAGAAAATACTAATAAATGAATATATTTGTGGGATTTAGGGGGCTATAAAACAACAACATAGATAAACGGAAGCAGAATCACAGCTTTACGTTTATTGTCAAAATACTTTACAATTAAGTTCGTTTCCCTTTACGTTTATTATCAATGACACCTAAGCTTCGCCACAGCATTCTCGTTGCTATTGTGCAAGATAGCCGTAATGTGGCGGCACGCATAGCGAAGCAACAGGGGGTGTCACGCCAATCGGCCAGTGCCTGGCTAGCCAAGCTAAAAGATGAAGGACTCATCGCCGCGACGGGTGTGGGGCGAGGAGTCAGTTATCACCTGGTGAGACAAAACCAAATACATCAAAGTTATGCGCTTGCCGGGTTGCACGAAGATCGGGTGTGGCGCGAAACCATTGCCCCCGCTTTGCGCGATCTTTCGGAGAATGTGCGCGATATCTGGCATTACGCAGTAACCGAGATGGTCAATAATGCTATCGATCATTCCGGATCAGCAATGATCATCGTGGAGTTGCTGCGCGATGCGATGAATACCACGGTGTATATTGCTGACGAAGGTGAAGGCATATTTCTGAAAATTCAGCGTGCATTGAATTTATATGATCCGCGCGAGGCAATACTGGAGCTAGCCAAGGGCAAGCTGACCACCGATCCGGACAATCATACCGGTGAGGGGATATTTTTCTCCTCAAAGGTGATGGATGCCTACGATATTCGCTCGGGGAATTTGCACTTCATGCACGATGAATGGGGCGAGGATATCCTGCTGGAACGATCCGCCACAGCGCCGGGTACGCTGGTGCTGATGCGTTTGGCGAACGACAGTACACGCACGTTGCAGGAAGTGTTCAATGCGTTTGCTGCGCCGGAAGAATATACCTTTGCCAAAACAATTGTACCGGTACGACTGGCACAACACGAAGGCGAGAAATTAGTGTCGCGCTCGCAAGCCAAACGACTGACACAGCGGTTTGAACGATTTCAAACCGTGGTGCTGGACTTCGACGGCGTAGCTGAAATTGGACAGGCCTTTGCGGATGAGGTCTTCCGAGTCTTTCAGCAAGCCCATCCTGCCACCGAATTGGTACCGATACACATGACACCCGCGGTGGAAAAAATGTTTAAGCGGGTGATGGTGCATTAGTGTGTGAAAATAATTGAGCTGTGGTTGTAAAAGAAAAGGCCCCGCAAGGGGCCTTTTAGATCGAATGGATCAATTTGACTGACTAGTAAATGTCGTTGAAGAATGACCAGCCCACTGGAATGACGACATTAATGAATCCCTTGACTTGATCATTGGCGCCATCACCATCTATGTCAATGTCGGTACGAATACGTGCGCCGTTGGCATCGTTGGTATAGGTTTCGATATAGTCATTGAGACCATCGCCATCACTGTCCTTTTTATATGACTGGAGATTAACTGCCGCATCGTAGGAGTAGGTTTCACGATAGTTGATGCTGCCATTAGCGCCATCGTCTTCTTCGTATTTGAGTATGTTGCCATTGGTATCATAGCTATATGTTTCAATGTAATCGATGCTGCCGACACCGTCGGTGTCTTCTTCATATTTGGTGATGTTGCCGTTGCTGTCATAGGTATAACGCTTGAAGTTTTTTCTGGCGCCATTGATCACATCATATTTTTCGTCCGTGAGTAAATTATCATTCGTGTCGTAGGTATAGGTCTCGAGAATCTTAATATTGCTGCCGCCATCAGGATATTCTTCAGTGCGTAAATTATCATTGGCATCATAAGTATTAAAATATGTGCTACTCGTACCATTAGTGACATTGACTACGTATTTTCCAGTAATGTTGCCGTGCGCGTCATAGTCATAACTGTAGGTGTTTTGTGTGTCGATACTGCCATCCGCATTCAGATCGGTGTCGTCGCTCTGCACATTCCCGTCGGGATAATAGCTATAGGAATGACGAAAATTGATTCCGTTGGCGCCATCGCCATTCGTGTCGAGTTCGTAGATGGTTACGTTACCAAGCTGATCGAAGTACGAACGAGCCGAAGAATTGGGTCCATCGCCGTCATGATCAGTTAATAGCAAGGTTTGCAGTCCATTTGAGAAGGTGGCATTTAATCGATAATTGATACCACCTGCACCCACGCCGTTGGAATCTTGCACCTCGGAAGTGAGATTGCCATAGCTGTCATAGGTCGTGGTGTCGCTGTAATTAATGCTGCCATCATCGTTATCGTCACGGCTGTAGAATTTTGGGTTGCCATTAGCATCATAGGTTGTTGACACTTTTGCAATGATGACATTGTTATTTTTCAGATCCTTGTGCAGGTACGAACTGGGTTGCGAAATCTTGGGCGATAAACCCAAGCCGGCGAACAGTTTGGCTGCGGCGTAATTACTCGGTACTGATTTACGTAATTGAGGGTATACATTCGCCCGCGTTGCAGCGCGCAAAACTTTGACATTGAGGTCAAACCGGAAATCGGTAAAGTTTTGTGAAAAATTCAGATGTAAATTGGAATCAGCGAGCGCAGTTTGCAAACCGGCTGGCAGGGTAATGCCATTATCGGGATTGCTATCGGAATCCAACGATTGCAGGAAGGTAGCGCGGTTGATTGCGGCACTGAAAGACGATAAGCCACCATTGGCGATCACGTTGATCAAGTGCTCCATTTCTTTCTGGGTGGTCGGTTTGGTCATGCCGCTCAAGCTAAACGGAGTTAGCTCGCTGGCGCCAGTGGCCTGGCCGACCAGAATATTACCGAGCTTGAAAATGACGGTTTCACCACTGAGATACGTGAACTCACCATTGGCATTGGTCACGCCAGCCTGACTTGGAGTCGAATATGACAAGCCTTCCACCGGGCTATCAATAAACCGGCCAGTTTTAACCGTTGTGTCTATTACCGGGGTGCCGCCAGCGGGGGGCGCATCACAGCCGCTGCCGGTTTCGGCATCGCAGCCACAGCCAGTGAGCAGCAGCGCGAATGTTAATGAAATCGTAATTAAAACAATGTGTTGCAGTCGTGCCATGGGGGGTTACCTTTAAAGCGGGTCGATACACGTACAGTGAACTGTGGAGAAAATTAGACCATGTAATCCTTATTTAGATAATGGGTTAAATACCGTATATTGATGGCAGGCAAAATAGGTAGGGGATGATTCGTACTAGTCAGTGAGCGAGATGGGTTTTTTCGAATTAAATATTAAAAAAGCCCTCTTGCTGAGGGCTTTTTTTTTGGCATAAAAATATTCATGGCTGACAGAGATTGTTTCAGTTCGATGATGCGATATAGTCCTAAGACAATAATATAAATATATATAGTTCGATACATAGCCGTATTATAAATACGTGCGAGGAGGAGAGATGAAACAAAGCATCAAAACTGTTGCCAGTGGATTCATTGTTGCGCTGGTGTTTCCAATTATTAGCTATGCCGCGAATTCCGACACCCTTACCTGGGCCGGGTGTGGTATTACCAAGTATGCTTTTATGGCGGAATTAGCCAAAGCCTATGAAAAAAAGAGTGGTGTGAAAATTAAACTGCAAGGTGGCGGTGCCACTGCCGGGATTCGACAAGCGACCAGCGGTGAAGTGGATATCGGCGCATCATGTCGCGCAAATCTTGAAAATATGGCTGAAGAGCGTAACGCTTATGAAGTCCCTGTGGCGTGGGACGCTATTGTGATGATCGTGCACCCGACCAATCCAGTCGATAATCTGACTAACCAGCAGGTTCGAGATATTTATACGGGGAAAATTAAAAACTGGAAACAGGTTGGTGGTAAGGACCAACCGATCGAGTTATTTGCACGACGTGGCAAAATATCCGGTGTGGGCCGTACACTACGGGAATTGATGTTCGCCAATTACGATCAGGATTTTCCAGGCGCTAATAATATTGTCGCTTCAACTACGCCCTTGGAAGAAGGCATAGAAAAGATTCCCAATGCGGTTGGCGCTACCGGAGTAGCTAGCGCCCATCGTCGTAAAGTCAAAATTCTCAAACTCAATGGCAAGGAGGCGAATATTGACAATATTGTCTCAGGGCAATACCAGATGTACCGGCCTTTATATCTGGTCAGTAAAGGCGCCAATGCCGATCCCCGCGTGAAGGAATTCATCAGTTTTGCATTGAGTCGGCAAGGGCAGGAAATCATACGCCAGACTGGCACTGTGCCTTACTCAGATGCGATGGGCTTGGTCATGAAGACGATTGAACAATATGATCGTGCAACCGAGCGTGGTCTTTATACGACGCAGGCAAAATCCCAGTAAGTATTATCAATCGCTGCATTACGATATAGCGGGCCGACATCGGCCCGTTTTTTTATGAAATACAGTAAGTAGGTAATGTATTATTTGTATTTTAAAATATTCTAATCTGCTTATGCGCACAATATATCATACATAAATTCAGGGTTTGTTGTTAACATTTATAATGTGGTAGCCGATACTAAGTAACAATGCGTCACACGTGAGGTTCACATGCGCCAGTTTATTGTATCGATACAGTTAGTTCTTATTGGTTGTAGCATCGGTTATTTTGCAGCGGCTGCTTCTAATCCAGCGCCAGTGGCGGGTAATACATTGAAATGGGCAGGCTGTGGCATCAGCAAGCTTGCCTTCATGGCGGAACTATCCAAAGCCTATGAGAAAAAAACCGGCGTCAAAATTGATCTGAAAGGTGGCGGTGCAACTGCGGGAATTCGCCAGGTTACCGATGGTCAGGTGGATATTGGCGCGTCATGTCGGGCAAATCTGGAAGGTGCAGTGGAAGAACGTAATGCCTATCAGGTGCCGGTAGCCTGGGATGCAATCGTATTTATGGTTCATCCGAGCAACCCTGTCGATACACTGACCACCCAGCAGGCCAGGGATATTTACACAGGTAAGATCACCAATTGGTCGCAAGTGGGTGGTAAAAACGATCCCATTGAGTTGTATATACGCCGGGGCAAAATATCCGGGGTGGGACGTACGCTGCGGGAATTACTGTTTTCTAATTATGATCAGGAATTTCCAGCAGCCAAGTTCGTGGTTGCCTCTACTACACCATTGGAAGAAGGCGTAGTGTCGAACCCCAATGGTATCGGGGCAACAGGTGTCAGCAGTGCACAAAAACGTGCCAAGGAAGGGAAAGTCAAGATTCTGAAACTCAATGGCAAGGAAGCGTCGTTTGACAATATTAAATCCGGACAATATCTGATGTACCGACCGCTATATCTGGTAAGTAATGGAACAGGTGCAGACCCGCGTGTGAAAGATTTCATCACCTTTGCATTGAGCCGCGACGGCCAGGCGATTATCCGTAAAACCGGTACCGTACCGTATTCCGAAGCGATGGGGCTGGTGATGAAGCAGGTTGAGCAATACGACAAGGCTACCGAACGTGGATTGTTTGGGACAGCAGCCAAGGGAAAATAATTTATCTGTCGAAATAATAAAAAAGGGCCTGACGGCCCTTTTTTATTGCATAGACGACCAGTTAAAGGTCGGGCGGAATATCTCAATTTATCTTAGGGCTTCTTTGGTGTTTGGTAGGGGACTTCTTTCTGGAAAGCTTTCCAGGTGGTCTCATAGCCAACAAAGAATTTTCCTGGTGTGATTTCTTTCTGGGTAGTCGTCACATACTCTGTCTTGCCCGCAGGAATCTTGGGTCTGGTAAATACCGGCTTCTCACTCATGATCATTGCTCCTCAATAGTTAAAACGGCGGGGAGGAATTTCAACATATTGTCAGCCCTCCCACATAAAACTGACGGAATTATACTATCTATCTCTGGTAATGTGCATTCCTGGGAATCACATGCCGTATGCCCCCCTGGGGGTTTTCGACATCCCCCTTATAGCGGGGAATGATGTGAATATGGACATGGAAAATACTCTGCCCGGCAGCTGGGCCTACGTTAACCCCGATATTATAGCCATCCGGGTTAAATTCCGCGTCGATGCGTTTTTTCTCCTCGCTTATCAGGTCCATACAAGCTGCCACCTCATCCAGTGACAGCTCAAAAAAGCTGGCGACATGCCGCTTCGGCATGACCAGGGTATGCCCCGGGCTCACCGCATAGGTGTCACGGGCACTGTACGCTAGTTCACGTTGCAGAGATATACCGCGTGGATCTTTGCAAAACAGGCAGGGGTTGTTGGGGTCGCGCTTTTTTTCCGGTTTTGCTTCAGACACGAAACTCAATACCCTTGATCAAACTAGCTTGCCACTAATGGCTGTTAAAATTGCCCATGGATTTTACCACCATTAGTGATTTTGCAGCATCAATTCGACCGGGTTACTCCATAACATTATTTTAGTCTGGCATTTCTGTAATTTATGTAACGGGCACCGCTGCGTATCTGCGTGTAGGTTATAATGCGCTATCCATTCGACAATTTATTAACGAGGTATCAATTTTGGCAGCTAACAAAGGGCGAGCATACTTCGGACTCTCTGGTTATCACTTCGACCCAAATGATGTCACCAGAATACTCGGCCTGGAACCAACATCCGTAAACGATGCCGGCACACGCGGCAGTCTGGAAAAACCAGTCATCAGTTCATGGGAATTTTCCACACGCACCATCACTTCGGATACCCAGGAGCTAGATATTTACAAACTCATCGATAATGAAATTCTTAAAAAGATTGAACCTATCAAGGACAAAATTATCGAGATCTGTAAAAGCCATAACTTGTCGCCACGAATCAGTGTAGAGCTAATTTTGTCGATTGATAAGGATGAAACGACACCCGATGTCGGTTTTGGCGCCCGTATCATCAAATTATGTGCCGAGATCGGTGCCTTTATCAATATCGACTACAAGCTCTCAGCACGCGTTTGATTTGCTATGCGGCCGAAGCCCCCGCCAGCTTGCGTGCCTGATGCAGTTGCGCCTCACAATGCTTTACACAAAGTGGCTGTAAGGCATGCGGGAAACATTCCAGAATCAATTCAAATTCATCGGCGACGTCCATAGCAAGTACGGCATCGCTGGTTAATTCTGCCAGCACATTTTGCGCTGTCGCCTTGTTCACGCGAATAATAAGCGCCAGATGGAAAGGCAATTGCTGCTCCATGCAGACGGTGAGTGCTTTTTCATAGGAATGAAGCGCTTCCTTGATTCGCTCCGGGTTATCTTCTGATTCAGCAAGATGCTGTAACACGGCACCGCGGTTATTATGCGTAGCGGTTAACTCGAAGGCGTAATTGTCCGCATCAAGCAGTGCCAGTGCATTTTTATAGGCAACCACAGATTTCTGCAAAGTGCGGTTGCCCTTGAGTAACGTACCGTGTGAATGCAGCGCCGCACCCAGTTGATGCATCACCAGCATCCATTCTTCCGGTGTTTCTTGCTTTGAATAAACCAGTAGCGCAGCAGTATAAGCTTCAACCGCTTTATTCAATAATTTTGGTTCCGCCTCTTGTCGGCCCAATGCTTGCAACGCCGTACCTAAATTTGCCTGCGCGGCAGCCCATTTAAGCGGATATTTCTCCTGAGTAAATTCCTGCATTGCCTGAGCAAAACAGGCAATGGCCTTTTCGTAGCATTGCACATCTGCCTGGCGTTGTCCCAGTGCGGCAAGAATATTTCCCAGGCGATTTTGAACATCCGCCCAGGCCAAAGGGTCCTGTTGGTGGAATTCATCTGTCAGTATGTGTTCCAGCACATCGTGCAGTGGTTCAAGAATATTGGAGCTGAAACTGCGCTGCTCATAATTACCCCGCGTGTGAAAAAATATATCCGCAACGGTGACACTGTTATCCGGGGCCGCCGCATCGATCAAATCGTCGCTGCACAGGCCCAGCGATTCGCCTATTGCGTTCTCCAGTGCCCTGTTGACAGGATATAAAATGTAAATATTTGAGTATTTCATTCTGCGCGTGAAAGAATTTCGTTCAAATCAGGATTTGCGTCAATCGCACCACCAAGCTCGATTTCCTCATCGGTGGCGTCACGTATCGACAGCACTTCCAGCACAAAGGTGACTTCTCTGCCGCAAAGCGGGTTATTCCCGTCAACCGTTAACGTCTTGTCATCAAACCGGGTCACGATAAAATTCTTCATCTCACCTTTTTCATTTTCCATGGTGATGGTCGTGCCGATCTCCCGGTATTCCTCCGGGACATGTTCTATTCGATCGGTAAATACCAGTGATTCATCTCTCTCGCCGTATAACAGTGTCGTATCAATGGGCACTTCGATGATGTCACCGACTTTTTTGCCATACAGTTCCTTGGTCACTGCTTTAGACATCACATCATTCACACCATGCACATAACCCAACGGGTAATCCACGGTTACAAGTATGTTACCGGATTTGGTATCGATGACCTTGTAATTCAGTTCAACGAATTTTTCGTTTTCAATGGTATCTGACATTGCAAATATTCCTGTTTCTTTTGTTCAGGCAGCCGCTAGAACAAGGTGGCACCAAAAATTCTCACCTTATCCTTTTCATATCCCAGCACCAGTCTGCCGAGCCATTCACCGTTATCTTTTTTATTAATCACTTTATATAAAACGGTGATATATTCACCACGGCGTATCATGCCAAGATGTTGATAACTTTCTGACAGGTTTTTCGCCAGGTCGCTTCTGGCGAACTGCTTGCCCATTTCAATTTCATTCGCGCCTTTGATAAACGAAGAGGAAAAATTGCGGGTAAACGCACCGTAGTTTCCTTCATTCGAGTATTTGATGAGATCAACCCACATTGGATTGGCTATCGCTAAAATCTCTTCGTCCGTTTTTTCAAGAATGTTCATAAAAAATCTCACATACAAATTGTTTCTACCGCTTTTCTTACGCGGTCATGCATCGCGATGATTGGAAAAAAAAAGGACCAACACCTTGATGTCAGTCCTTTTTTCTCGCAAATATTTTCCTGGCTTTTAAAAAAGCCAAGCTACTACTTGCTTAGTGATGCCCTTCTGCTTTCAGTTTAGCCAGGTCTTTGTCCTCGAGGTCACCGACCAAGTGATACAGTGGAGCTTTCTCCATTGTGTATTCACCAGTCTTCGGATCACGACGAGACACTGTCAGTACGTGCCAGTTCTGATCATCCAGCTTCATGGCGTCACCACGGTAGTAGTAACCAGGCCAACGCGTCTCCTTACGGAACAAGGTGTGCTGGAATACGGCTTCAGAAGTCAGGAAGCGATGCTTCAGTTCCCATGCACGTAACAGTTCATGGATATCGGAAGCAGCCACTTTATCCAGGTCTTCACCCAGAATCGCCATCTTCTTAAGACCGATGTTCAGTAGCTTGTCATTGGTCATGTAGTTCACACCGAAACCACCACAATACTCATCCATCAGCTTCTGCAGACGATCCAAACCCTGCCGTGGATTGATGAAGTTCGGGTTGACGGTACCGGCAACGACTTCGTTGCTGTACACGCGGTAGGTTTCGAGCGGCTTATAGATATCTTCCTTACGCCGCTGGATCTGGGTTTCAGACACGCGAATACCTTCCGCTTTGCCATCATCAATATACTTACAGGCAGCTTTGGCAGCCAGACGACCTTCTGTGAATGAGCCAGATGAGAACGCGTGTGGCGTACCACCTGCAGCGTCACCGCAACCGAACAGACCTTCTACGGTCGTCATGCGGTTATAGCCCCAGAAGTATTCCGGCGGAGAAATGTCTTCCGGTCCTGATACCCATGCGCCACAACCGGTCGCATGTGAACCCATGACATAAGGCTCAGAAGTGGTTAGTTCCGGGTTTTCGTATTTTGGATTGACGTCCGTAGCGGCCCACAGTACGGCCTGACCGACGGTCATACCCAGGAAGTTGTGCCAGCCGATTTCTTCCAGATGCGGATCCTGGAAGGCTTCCATCGTCACCATGTATATCGGACCACGACCGGCATTCACCTCGCTGATAATCGCGTGGTTACGCAGGCAGGTCGGAATCGGACGGTGAGTGCTGTGAGAAACTTCTGGATCCAGATATTCCTTGCCTACCATCTTCTGCAGATCAGGGAACCACTTGGATTCGTACTCTTCACCGTAGGCATTCTGGGTATAGGTCTTCAAGTGCAGGAAGTAGGCACCGACCGGACCGTAACCATCCTTGAAACGAGCCAGTACGATACGGTTTTCCATTTGGGTCATTTTCGCGCCTGCGCCGATCATCAGACCGTAAGCAGAACCTGATGACCACGGTGCGTACCATACACGACCTGAACCTTCACCGACGGAACGCGGTTTGAAGATGTTAGAGGCACCACCTGCACCGCAGATAACGGTCTTGGCCTTGAATACGTGGTAGTTACCGGTACGGACGTTAAAACCCACGGCACCCGCGACGCGGTTTTCCTTGGATTCGTCCATCAACAGATGGGTAACACATACGCGGTTATAGACCTTGTCGGCTGACTTCTTGGCGGCTTCAGCAACGATTGGCTTGTAGGATTCACCATGAATCATGATCTGCCAGCGACCTTCACGTAAGTAAGCGCCGGTCTTCTCGTTACGCATGATCGGCAGACCCCATTCTTCGAACTGGTGTACTGCGGAGTCAACGTGACGCGCCATGTCAAATGCCAAGTCTTCACGCACCATGCCCATCAGATCGATACGTGCATAGCGCACGTGATCTTCCGGCTTGTTCTCGCCGAAACGGGTACCCATGTAGCAATTGATGGCGTACAGCCCCTGGGCTACTGCACCCGAACGGTCGATGTTGGCTTTTTCGGCAATAACGATTTTCTTGTTTTTGCCCCAATATCTGGCTTCGAATGCTGCACCGGTACCACCAAGGCCCGCGCCTGCAACGAGGATATCGATATTGTCTTCAATAATTGTTTTGTGGCCCATTAGTAGTACACCCCTTCTTTAAGTGACAAGCCGTTGGATTCCAGGGTATTTAAACCACCTGTATCCATACGTACATATTTCGGCTCATTAAACAACAGTTGGCTGTTAACCATGTCTTTACCCGGCGCGGCTGCATTCGATAATTGTGGAATCGCTGTGCCCCAAGGCTTGGTCGTGATAGGCGCCAGCAGGTCCATGTCTTTCTTGCCGTTACGGAATTTGATGCGCCATGCAATAACACCTTTTTCCTCGTCACGGTGTACACGCACTGAGTGACCCAGTGGTGCAAAGTCGGCATAACCACGTACGTCAATCGCATGATGTGGGCAGGCCTTTACGCAGGAATAGCATTCCCAGCACATGCTGGGTTCGATGTTGTAAGCACGACGAAGTGATTTGTCGATGTGCATGATGTCTGATGGGCAGATATCCACGCACTGCCCGCAACCATCACAACGAGTCATATATACAAATGTTGGCATAGTGTTTTCTCTCTAATTTTAGATAATGGTGAAATGGGTCTAGTAGTGTTTAGCGGGTTCGCGCCGGATACCGGGCCCCATGTTGGGCGGATTCTTGCCCATGTACATCGGAACGTCCGGAAACAGTTTGTGAACTTCGGGGCTCGACAGATCATAGTCAGGGGGTAAGTTTTCGCGTGAGCCATCGGCAACGGTTACGCGCTTTTGGAAAGCGGCGGCCGGCTTGAAGAACATGTGCGCGAACTTGGACCAGTACACCCCACCAAACAGTGCAACACCGGAGGCAGCAAACAATATTAGGAACAAGGTTGACCAGCCAGCGATACCATTGAACTGGGTATAGGACCAGAGCAGGGCGAAGGTGGCGGTCGCGAGCAGGGACAGGATGAACAGGTCGGCGCGTTCAAAGCGCCAGAAGGGCAGGCCTTCTGCCGACACGTCCACACGGATGAAGAACCAGAACCAGTAGCCACCCAAGGCAAGCATGGCTGCGCCGATATGCCAGAGTTTCGGCAGGATGGCAGGTGCCGGCGTTGCCGCGGTTGGATAACCGAAGATGAGGATCGCGGTTGTCGCAACAAGAATAACGGTGCCCCACATGGTCAGCAGGTGGGAAAGCCGGCGCTTTACATTTTTGAACTCGCCGGATGTCGCTACTTCGACCACCAGCACCGTGGCGGCAATGGCAATTTTATCACCCGCGCCAACTTCACGTTTTGCGCTCTTCTTGGCTTTTTCCGCATTCAGGAAAAAGTATTTCGCGCTCTTCTTGTGCATCATGTCGAGTATCGTTCCAATGACCACAAACGCGACCATCAAAACGATATACCCTTGCATGACATTAACGGGTATATATGCCGAAAGTTCGGCAAAGGGATTGCTCGTGAACATATATAATTTTCCTCTTAGTCGATTATAAAAAATCAGTTTTTGTGCTGCAAAATTCTACTACTGGGCAGAATGCCCGGAAAGCTTGATTTCAACCTTTTCGGTGAGACCGGCATAGTATTTCTGCAGAACCTTGGCCACTTCCGGACGGCTGAATTCCACCGGCAGGTCTTTGCCTTCCGACAACATGGCGCGAACCTTGGTACCGGACAGCAGAATGCGATCTTCCTTGGTGTGTGGGCAGGTGCGCTGCGAGGCCATGCCGCCACATTTGTTGCACCAGAAGGTCCAGTCAATATTGAGGTTCTTGGTTTCAAGCGCGTCTTTTGGAATTTGCTCAAAGATCTTCTGCGCGTCGAACGCACCGTAATAATCGCCCACGCCAGCGTGGTCACGACCAACGATCAGGTGCGAACAGCCATAGTTCTGACGGAACAGTGCATGCAGCAGGGCTTCGCGTGGACCGGCATAACGCATGTCGAGCGGGTAGCCAGCTTGAATCGCAGTATTTGGCGCAAAATAATTTTTGGTAAGGACGCTGATGGCTTCGGAGCGGACTTCGGCCGGAATATCGCCCGGTTTGAGTTTGCCGAGCAGCGAATGGATCAATACGCCATCCATGGTTTCGATGGCGATCTTCGCCAGGTATTCATGCGAGCGATGCATCGGATTACGGGTCTGGAATGCCGCGATTTTGGACCAGCCCATTTTTTCGAACAGGGCACGGGTCTGGGCCGGGGTCATGAACTGGTCGCCGTATTCTTCGGGGAACTCAGCCATGGTCAGGACTTTAATTGAGCCAGCGAGATTCACATCGCCCTGCTCCATGACCATTTTCACGCCCGGGTGTTCCAGGTCGGTGGTCTTATAGACCGTCATGCACTCATGCGCTTTGTCGATAGCGTATTTCTCGGAGAGCTTCATGGTGGCCAGAATCATGTTGCGATCGGCATCGAACAACGCCACTTCCTGACCGACTTTGAGCTTGTCAGCGGTGGCTTTATCCGTCGATAAGGTAATGGGGATGGGCCAGAACAAACCGCTGGCCATTTTCATGCCGTCGCAGACGCCTTGCCAGTCGGCTTTGGTCATAAAACCTTCAAGCGGGGTAAAGCCGCCAATGCCAAACATGATGATGTCGCCAGCGTCGCGGGAGCTGACATTAATCTTTGGCAGGGTCGCAGCTTTGGTCTGTTCGGCCTTCAGCGCGGCGCCTTCCAATAAAAGCGGCTTGAGCGGGCCACCACCGTGTGGATTAACAAGCTTACTCATTCGGTCACCTTTTTATTGAAATCAATAAGTTATGGGGTATTCATCATTTTTCTTGCCTGATGCGAGCGATATGCACCAAGGGGTCCATAACTTAGCGATTTTCAGGTGCAAAATAAAGCGAATTTCTCTTTATAAAACAATAGATTTACATTGGTGGGCATAAGAGTTACTTATTTACTCAGTAATGCAAACCGGAAGTTCTGTATTAAAGGAAATTTAACGATCGACGACTATGTAGTAATGAATTTTTGGCGCTATTTATTGGAGAGAATGGTTTTTATGCAGAAGCGATCGCTTGGTTTAGTTTTAGTTGTCATGCTAGCTCCGACGCGGCTTTGTGCACAGGAGACAAATTCGAACTTAACCCTGGAAGGTATGCTTGCAGGTGCATATCAATGCCAGCGTGTTTCCGCTAACAGTGGTGGAGCAAACCTCTGCCGCGGGGCATTGCCATTGCAGCCGATGGCTGAATGGCACCTCACACCTGATGATGAAGTATTTTTCAAACTGGGATTCAATGTCAGCAATGGAATAAATACAGTATGGCCCTTCAGTGAGTCACCCTGGGCCGCCGACATGAAGGATGACCTTAAGAACATCAATGGCCGAGGTCGGGATCATCTGTTGCTGGCCGGCTATGAGCATACCTATATATTAGAAGAGGGACACAAGCTAAAAGCCGTGGTTGGTCTTATCGATGCGACGGAATACCTGGACAAGAATGCATACGCCAATGATGGCTATACCCAGTTTATGAATTCGGCACTGACCAACGGCCCAAATGTGTTTTTACCATCCTTTGATCGCGGGATAGCGCTGAATTGGCAAGCTGAGCCCTGGTCGATCCACGGCGTTGTCATGAATGTTGGTGCCAATGACGATGGTCATACCTATGATTTCGCCGGGGTGCAGCTGGCCTATACCGCGAAGCATCCGGCTGGTGATAATCACTATCGGCTAGTACTGACGCAAACCAGCCGGGATTTTTTAAATCCCGCTGCCGACAATGCTGAACGACGTTACGGTGCGTTGCTTTCTATCGATTATGCCATCAGCGCAACACTGGGCTGGTTTTTACGCTTAGGCAGAGAGCATGTGGCAGCAGCACTGCAACACGACGCGATCTATTCCGGTGGCATCAATCTCAATGGTAAAGGCTGGCAACGACCCGATGATAACATCGGCATCGGTTATGCTTATTTACATGGGGGCAATAGCACTGTGCGGCATACTCAAATTGCCGAGAGTTATTACCGTTGGGTGATGACGGAACGTGTTGCCTTGAGCGCCGATCTGCAATTTGTACAGGATTCGCTGGCAACCGGTATCACGGCACATGGCTGGGTGTACGGTATACGCAGCACTGTACAATTTTAGTCGCTTTGTATATCCGTATCGTCAGTAATCAGCACCAGCACAGAAATACGTCTGTTCACAATATTCCTGTTAAAGGTTGGAAAAAGCAAGATACGCACTGAAATGGACGAACTAATGGTGCATGTGTTGCGTGATTGAACAATTTTGATGCAGAAATATAAGGTGTGCCGCAAAGTAGCCTAGGCCATTCATTTTTAATGTGAATTTTTGGTGACACAACTCAAGAGTTATCAAGCCATACCGATATACGTGTCAAGTGGGACATTTTGGGTGGGAATAATGAATACCTTCAAGGAAATCATTTCGGATAAGAAGCGTGGATTATCGCTGCAAGTAGAGGAACCACTTGCCGAATTAGCCGGCCAGTGTGTGCAGAAATGGCATGAGATCGATCAGCTGGATGCTCTGCTACAAAAACATCTGACGGCAATGCCAACTTGTGGGCGCATCTATGTTGTTGATCGTCACAATCACCAACACTCATCAACGGTGATGCCAGCGAGTGTTGACTGCACCGCACGTCAGCGCGATTTATCCAGGGAAGCCAATTTAGCCGGGACACTTCCGTTCAAGGGCATGTGTCTGACCGATGCCTATTTGTCACGCGAAGATATGGCGCCGTGTATCACGGCCATACATGCAATCAGCAATGCCGATGAATTGCTGGGATTTGTGCTGGCAGACTTCAGTATGCATGCATTGCAACTGGATACAAATCGATCCTGTGTACCACGTGCCTGGCGGCAATTCAAAGGCGATCCCGCAATACGTGGAATGGTGTTTCAACAGCAACGGGTGTTCAGCCTCATGGATGAATATATTGATGAAGCATGCAATGTCATCAGTGCGTTAGTGCGCCGTCATGGGATATTTCATATCAAACTGCATTTTTCCAGTTCTCGCGCCACCTTCTGGTGTCTGAATGATCCGTATAATTATCGTCTGCACGGAGTTGAAGAGTTCATGAACGCCAATGTGTGTCTGGCCTATGCCGCCACACCTTATCCTGCAACCGCACAAGTAAGCGAAGCAGAAATCGATGTGGTATTACGGTATTTCAAAGTATTACGTCTGGCAGATGACAATCTGTATTTGCGTTCTGCATCTTTAAACATTATGAACAATATGATCGGATTGACCTTCTCATGTGATGGCACACATTACATGCCGGTGAGTGAGTTTCTGCAAAAAGATATTTCATTTTGGCTGGGGACTGCCAGTCTGGTATCCTCCGATCGAGCTGCGAGTTAAAATAAATTTATAGCTAGCACAGGTTATTTGTATGAAGTATTACGGACATAATTATCAAGAAAACTCGTATATTTTACGTGGATCTTCGACGGTATAATTATAAGGGTCTATACTGTATATAAATACATACGGAGGATCGTGCCATGTTACCGGTAGCTTCTCTTTCCAGAACTAATCTGATTGCCTGCGAAATTTGCCTTAAGGAAATCCCTCACGATTTAGCGATTAGCCAGGAAGGCGTTGAGTATGTGCAGTATTTCTGCGGGATCGAATGCTACTCAAAGTGGGACGCTGAGCAAAGTGATTTGCCTGAAGGCAACGCGGACAATAATTAACGCAGAAGCCAGTGCAGAGTAATTCCCTGTCAGGGGTAGGCATCACTGCAATAATTGTGTACCCTGTAAAGAATGAATTATGCTGCCGACACTCACTTCGTGCGCGGCTCAATTGTGTTTGGGAAAATCCTTGCTGAGAAATTTCCCGCAAGAGTCGAGGTTCTAAACAGCGCACAGATTAATCCGGCGTGGTATCTGCGCGAGCCTGACTTGTGCGGCTATCGCTGTTATTCCGACGTGTTTGTGTATCAAGTCGACACTACCTTGCAATGACCAGGAAACATTCATCATCGGGATTGTATCTGGTGCTGATCAGTGTCCATGGGCTGGTGCGTGGGCAGAATCATGAATTGGGTCGCGATGCGGATACCGGCGGACAAATCAAATACGTGGTGGAGTTGGCGCATGCTCTGGCACAGCATCCGCAAGTGGAGCGGGTTGATGTATTAACACGACAGATCATTGATCCCAAAGTCGATGAAGATTACGCCCAGGCCGAAGAACGGATCGCCGAGAAAGCGCGCATCGTTCGCTTGCCGTGTGGACCGCGTCGGTATTTACGCAAAGAAGTGTTATGGCCGTATCTGAATCAATTTATTGATAATGCCATCGTGCATATCCGCCGGGTGGGCCGCACGCCTGATGTGATTCATAGTCATTATGCCGATGCCGGGTTTGTCGGTGCACGGCTGGCGCAATTATTGGGTGTGCCGTTGATTCATACGGGCCATTCGCTGGGACGGATCAAGCGTCGGCGTTTGCGTGAGGCGGGTCAAACAGACGAAAATATCGAGCGCCATTACAATTTGACGCGACGGATCGAGGCCGAAGAAATTACACTGGGTAATGCCTCGCTGGTCATCACCAGTACTTCACAAGAAGTAGAAGAACAATATCAGCAATACGAAAACTATCATCCCAAACGCATGCGCGTCATTCCACCGGGGGTGGATCTCACCCGTTTTCATGCCGCACCACGTGGACGCTATCATCCACCGATCGAGCAAGCACTGCATCGCTTCCTGCACGATCCGGATAAACCCATGATATTGGCATTGTCACGGGCCGATCCACGAAAAAATATTCAGACTCTATTGATTGCTTACGCAGAAAATGCAGCGCTACGTGAAGCGGCGAATCTGGTAATCATTGCCGGTAATCGCAACGATATTGCCATGATGGACAAAGGAACACGTGAGGTATTGCAGGAAATATTATTTTTAATTGATCGTTATGATCTTTATGGTCAAGTGGCTTTTCCCAAGCATCATGCAGCGGATGATGTACCTGATCTATATCGACTGGCTGCCAAACATCACGGTGTTTTTGTGAATCCGGCGTTGACCGAACCTTTTGGACTAACCCTGATTGAAGCCGCCGCGTCGGGCTTACCCATAGTGGCCACGCATGACGGTGGCCCAACCGATATTTTGCGGCATTGCAAGAATGGTGTATTGATCGATCCATTAAACTCGGTAGAAATTGGTGACGCGTTGCTGGCTGCTGTATCGAATCAACGGCGCTGGCGTCAGTGGTCAACGAATGGCTTGCATGGTGCGAAGGAACATTACTCATGGGATGGACATGTGCGTAAATATATTCGTGAAGTGGAACGTATTCAGACACTGCGGCAGGGACGCAAGCAGTTGCGCGTAGCAAAGAGCCGCTTACCCAGCGTGGATCGGTTATTGGTGAGTGATATCGACAACACCTTGCTGGGTGATGCAGAAGGATTGCAACTCCTGATCAACAAGCTGCGTAATTTGCCCAAGCGGGTTGGTTTTGCGGTGGCCACCGGCCGGCGTCTGGACAGCGCTGTGAAAATCCTCAAGGAATGGGATGTGCCAACGCCGGATATTTTTATCACCGCAGTGGGCAGTGAAATTCATTATGGCAATGGTATGGTCGAGGATCTTTCCTATGGGCAACATATCAATTATCGTTGGAAACCCGACGCGATGCGTGCTGTATTGGATAATGTGCCGGGGCTGAGTCTGCAACCCAAATCCGAACAGCGCAGTTTTAAACTCAGTTACTATGTCGATCCGAAGAAAGCACCGCCGATGCGCGAGATCTATCGACTGTTACGCCAACAGGATTTGCATGCCAAGTTGATCTTTTCCCATGAAACCTTTCTGGATTTTTTACCAGTACGCGCCTCCAAGGGTTTGGCGATCCGTTACCTGGCGATGCGCTGGAATATCCCTACTGAGCACTTGTTGGTCGCAGGCGACTCGGGCAATGATGAGGAAATGCTGAACGGTAACACCCTGGGCGTGGTTGTGGGTAATTACAGTCCCGAGCTGGAACATCTGCGCGGCGTACCACGTGTCTACTTTGCTTCGGCGCAATATGCCTGGGGAATTCTAGAAGGTATTGACCACTATGATTTTTTTGGCAAGATAGCCTTGCCAGCAGAACAAGTCTAATCACTTATGGAGATAGCAATGCAGGTGTCAGCGTTAAATGAGTATTTACAACATTCACGTGACACCGCGTTGTTGTTGTTACGCCATTACATCGCACTAAAACGCACATTTCTGCTCCGCTCAGATTTGCTTGATGAGCTGGATAAGTTTTGTTTGCAACAACACGCTATCCCGGTATGCGAAGGGGAATTGGCTAAAGCTATCGGGGTCGCGCAAGAAGCAGTGATCAACACGCCGTGGATCTATCTGGCATTACGCCCACGGGTAGCGCGCTGGAGTTATATACGCATCAACAGCGAGGCGATGGCAGTGGAACAGATCAGCGCCTCGGAATATCTGGCCTTCAAGGAACGGCAGGTGGCGCCGCATCCAGGTGGTGATACACCCTGGACACTGGAAGTGGATCTGGCGCCGTTTAATCGTGACTTTCCCAAACTGCAGGAAGCCCGTTCGATTGGTCGCGGCGTGGAATTTCTGAACCGGCGCTTGTCCAGTCAACTGTTCCAGGAACTTGGGCGCGGCGATCGTAAATTACTGGAATTTTTGCGCGTTCATCAACATCAGGGCAAACAATTGATGCTCAATGCACGCATTGACAGTCTGTTTGCTTTACAGCAGGCAATTCGCAATGCCGAAGATTATCTCAGTGGCCAACCGGCCAATGCCAATTGGGACAAGGTGCGCTCATATATGCAGGAATTGGGTTTTGAACCCGGCTGGGGTAATAGCGTCACGCGCATGCGTGAAACGCTGCATCTGCTGAGCGATATTCTGGAAGCACCCGAACCCGGTAATCTGGAACGCTTTCTGGATCGGGTGCCGATGATTTTCAATATCGCCATATTATCGCCGCATGGTTATTTTGGACAAGCCAATGTGTTGGGATTGCCGGATACCGGCGGCCAGGTCGTCTACATTCTCGATCAGGTCCGGGCACTGGAAAAAGAAATGCGTCAGCGCATCGCAGAACAGGGATTGGATATCACGCCACAGATCGTGGTGATCACTCGATTGATTCCCGAAGCCGGCCATACTACCTGTAATGAGCGGATCGAGAAAATCGTCGGGACCGATCATGCGCGTATCCTGCGTGTCCCGTTTCGTAATGCGCAGGGCGAAGTAATTCCGCAATGGATATCCCGTTTTGAAGTATGGCCCTATCTGGAACGTTTTGCCATCGATGTCGGCAAGGAGTTGCTCGCCGAAGGACACGGCAGACCAGATCTGATTGTCGGTAATTATTCCGATGGCAATTTGGTGGCCACCATGTTGGCGAATCGACTGGGTGTCACGCAATGTAACATTGCCCACGCGTTGGAAAAAACCAAATATTTATTTTCAGATTTGTATTGGCGCGAGAATGATGCGCAGTATCACTTCGCCACGCAATTCACGGCGGATCTCATTGCAATGAATGCCGCCGATTTCATTATCACCAGCACCTATCAGGAAATTGCCGGTCGTGAAGGCAGCGTCGGACAATATGAAAGTTATCAAAGCTATACAATGCCGGAATTGTACCGGGTGGTGCAGGGCATCGATGTGTTCGATCCGAAATTCAATATTGTTTCGCCCGGTGCGGATGAGAATGTGTATTTCCCTTATCACGAAACCACGCGGCGACTGAACGGTCTGCACGCAGAAATTGCCGCGATGATATATGGCGAGGCCAGTGCAACTGCACGCGGAGTGTTGCAGGACAAGCGCAAGCCGATATTGTTCACCATGGCGCGCCTGGATCACATCAAGAACATCACCGGGCTGGTGGAATGGTATGCAACCTGTCCCGAATTGCGTAAGGCCGCCAATCTGCTGGTGATCGCCGGACATGTGGATGCTGGGAAATCCGCTGATCGGGAAGAACAAGCCCAGATCGGCAAGATGCATGCATTAATGGATCAATATCAACTCGACGGCCAGGTGCGCTGGCTAGGCGTACACCTCGATAAAAATCTGGCGGGGGAATTGTATCGTTATGTTGCGGATCAGGGTGGCGCCTTCGCGCAACCGGCCTTGTTCGAAGCCTTTGGCTTAACGGTAATCGAATCGATGGTCAGTGGCTTGCCGACGTTTGCGACCTGTTATGGTGGTCCGCTGGAGATCATTGTCGATGGTGTCAGCGGTTTTCATATCGATCCCAATCACGGCGATCAGGCAGCGCAGCGCATGGCGGAATTTTTTAAGCGCTGTGCTGCCGAACCGGATTACTGGCAATCGATCTCACATGGCTCGGTACAGCGTGTGGAACAAAATTATACCTGGCGGTTATATGCGCGCCGCATGATGACCTTGTCGCGTATTTACGGTTTCTGGAAATACGTCACCAATCTGGAACGCACCGAAACGCGCCGCTATCTGGAAATGTTTTATGGCCTGCAATACCGGCCATTGGCGGCGCGCATCGGTCA
>JAHECZ010000071.1 GCA_024641475.1 Gammaproteobacteria bacterium | reverse complement strand
CCGCTAATTTCATCTTAAAGATTAATTACGACGCCCATACCGGCAAGGCGACTCTGAAAGGCGATGGCGGCACCGCCAAATTGCAGGCGGTGCGGCATAAGAAACAAACCACCATCAGTTTTATCGAAATCACTCCGTCCGGGAATGTGATGACCATCACCATTGATGCCCAGGCCCGCTCGGTTTATAGCCGCAATGCCACCATCGGTGGCAAGCTGGTGGCGACGCAATCGTATGGCAAGTGCAATCAATTTTAACCAGACAATCCCTGCAAGCTGACTTTCTCTATACCCGCCGGTTGCGTTGCCGATGGCAGTCGGGAATAATGGCGCATTAACACCACTTTTTAATTAGAACAATAACCCTGAATGTCCGATTTTTTTGCCAATCACCCCCGCGATGATCGCCAGATTGCCTGGTGGCTGATCGGCGTGGCGATTCTTATCTATGTCATGGTTGTATTGGGCGGCGTGACGCGCTTGACCGGCTCGGGGCTGTCGATTGTGGAATGGGATCCGATCATGGGTGCCATTCCGCCATTGAATGAGGTGCAATGGCAGGAAACTTTCGCCAAATATAAAACTTCGCCGCAATACACCAAGGTCAATCAGGGCATGAACCTGGCGGAATTCAAAACTATTTTTAGTTATGAATATGCCCACCGTTTGTTGGGCCGGTTGATTGGGGTGGCCTTTTTATTGCCGTTGTTGTATTTCGCGTTCATGCGCAAAATCCGTCGCACCTTAATTCCAAAATTGATTCTGTTATTTCTGCTCGGCGGTCTGCAGGGTTTTATCGGCTGGTACATGGTCGAAAGCGGTCTGGTGAATGAGCCACGGGTGAGTCAATATCGACTGGCACTGCATTTGGGTGCGGCCATTCTTATATATGGTTCAATCCTGTGGGTGGCGTGGGGTTTACTGCGACGCGCACCGGCGCAATCCTGGAAACATCAGATGCAAGGCCTGCAACGTTTCAGCACCGGGGTCACCATGGCGATCGCCATCATGATCATTAGCGGTGCCTTCGTCGCTGGCACCCATGCGGGCAAAGTATTTAATACCTTCCCATTGATGGACGGCCACTTTGTGCCAGCGGGCCTGTTTGCCTACACGCCCTGGTACCGCAACCTGTTTGAGAATCTGGCAACCGTGCAATTTGATCACCGGCTGATCGCCTATCTATTGATGGTATTGATCCCGGTTTTATGGTGGTATGCCCGCCGTTTTTCATTGGCCCCGAGTACCCGCCTGACACTGCATCTGCTGCTGCTGGTATTTATCGTCCAAATCAGCCTGGGTATTGCCACTCTGTTGCACATGGTCCCTGTCGGGTTGGCGGCCGCTCACCAGGGCGGCGCCTTGCTGGTGTTTACGGTGGCACTGTATCTGAACCATGCCTTACGCAAGGGCAACGCCTTCTAATTTAATAGTTTTTGACAGAAATCAACTCCCGGGCAGGTCTTGTTCTTATCAGTGTCTGTTTCTCGGATATACTCAGTCCATGCTACGCGATACCTTTGGCCGATCCATTGAATATGTTCGCCTGTCCGTAACGGATCGCTGTGACCTGCGTTGCAGCTATTGCCTGCCCAAGGGCTTCAAGGATTTTCAGGAGCCGGCCGAATGGTTGAGCTATGCGGAATTAACCCGGGTGATGCAGGCCTTTGCCGCCTTAGGCACCCGCCGCATCCGTATCACTGGCGGTGAGCCCTTGACCCGCCAGCATCTTCCCGAACTCATTCGCGATCTCGCCGCGATTCCCGGCATTGAGGATCTCTCGCTCAGTACCAATGCCACCCGCCTGGCGAAAACTGCCCAGGAACTGCAACAAGCAGGCGTAAGCCGCATCAACGTTAGCCTGGATTCCTTGCAACCCGCTCGCTTCGCACAGATCACCGGCGGTAAATTGGACAAGGTGCTGGCTGGTTTAATGGCGGCGAAAGCAGCTGGATTTGCGCCGATTAAAATCAATATGGTGGTCATGCGCGAGGTGAATACCGATGAAGTTGTCGATATGGTCAATTTCTGTATCGAACATGATTTTACCTTGCGCTTTATCGAAACCATGCCCATCGGTAATCCTGGTCGGGATGCCACCGATCATTACGTTGACTTGCGTGACATTAAAACTCAACTTGAAACACACTTTGATTTAATTCCCGGCGTGATGCCTGGCGGTGGTCCGGCACGCTACGTGCGCGTCGCCGGAACGGAACTGCGCATTGGTTTCATCACCCCCATGTCACAACATTTTTGCGATACCTGCAATCGGGTGCGCTTATCCGCTGATGGTAATATTTATTTATGTCTTGGCCAAAATGCCGTGTATCCATTACGCGAACATTTGCGCCGTGGCATCAGCGATACAGAATTACAGCAACATATATTACAAGCCATCGCACTGAAACCGGCGCGCCATGAATTCAACGAACATCCCGCTCATATCGTGCGTTTCATGGCACAAACCGGCGGTTAATTGCGCATGGCGAAGCGCAGACGCCTGAGCACTCACTCTTCCTTTATTCTCTGTTGCAGTTTTTTCCTTGGCGCCATCAGTAGCCATGCAACACAACTGCACAAGGTGGAATCCATTCTCGCGCTGGATACTGCGCCGCCCGGCGTGGTATTTGAAATCATCACCGGACATAAGAATGGCTTGCGCCAACTCCTGCCACAAGTTAATGCCAACATTGAGAAATTGCATACCAAATTTCCAAACTTACCTGTTGCCGTTGTCAGCCATGGCGACGAGATGCTGGCATTGCAAACGAGCAAACAACAGGCAAATCCCGAGGTTGTGTCATTAACCCAATCACTCGTTAAGCAAGGTGTGCCGGTGCATGTTTGCGGTACCTATGCCAGCATGAAGGGCTTAAGTGAGGAAGATTTTCCGGCCTTTGTAAATGTATCCGCATACGGGCCAGCACAAATACAAGATTATATTGCGGTGGGTTACCTGCACGTAAAGTTTACGCTACCGAAAAAATGAACTGGTCTAATTACTGCAATCGCCCAATCGACGTGCAGTAAATTTATAACGCACCGTGGTATCGCGACCCAGGGTATTACCGGCGTAACTGCGCGATTCCCCGCTGGCTTTTAAATCACGGAAATTGATTTTGCCTTCGTTATAGACGCGCCCATTGTCGGTATCACAGGTCATTTTCCATGAGACGGTGTGATATAGCGTTTTAACTGAGGACACATCGCAACTGCTGGCCTGTATAAAACTCCTGGGGATGGGCTGCGGATCACTCAGGCATTCGCTATAAACCACGGTGGAACCGCCCATCGGCAGGCCGCTGATATCCTGCTTAACAGAAAATTCCCACTGCCCGCCTGCGATAAAATCCGCACTCATACCGACGGAAGATATTTGCCAGACAACCATAACAACCACGATACGTAATCTATTTTTCCACATCCCCATAGTGTAGTTGCTCAGTGAGTGATATCAACCACGCGATTGCGGCCGAGTTTCTTGGCTTCGTACATGGCATCATCGGCGCGATCCAGCACCTGCGCCACGTCGGTACCGGGGGACAATATCTGGCAGTACAAGCCGATACTGGCGGTAATTTGCAAGGTACGTTTTTGCCAGGGAATCGCAGATTGCGCAATCAGTTCACGCACGTGCGTGGCACGTTCCAAGCCAATTTCATGCGTACAACGCATATACGCGACAAACTCATCGCCACCGTAACGCGCCACCAAATCGCCGGAGCGCATCGAACGCTCCAGAATGCGTGCAATATGATTGAGCACGGCATCACCCGCGGCATGCCCATAGGCATCATTGATATGCTTGAAATGATCGATGTCGATCAGCATCACACAAACATTATCAATGTCACTACTGCGTCGGCTTAAGGTCTGCATCAGACTGGCTTCGAAATACCGGCGATTAGCCAGCGCGGTGAGATGATCGCTGCGCGCCATTTCTTCGAGCTTGCGATTACTGTCCCGCAGCCGGGTAGTCGCTTCTTCCACACGTGATTGCAAGGTCGCATTAAACCGGCTGACTTCATCACGCGATGATTGCAGGTTACGGATCAGGTTCTGCATCACATGGCCAAGCTGGCGCAGTTCACGTGGCGCATCCTCTTTCACATCGGGTAAATTTCCCACCAGATTGCGGGACATCAAATCCTGTCCGGCAAGCGCCAATTCATCCAGGGGTCGGGTAATCCAGCGCGCCAGATACAGCATCAACATCAACACCAATATAAAACCGCTGATTCCCCATAACAGATAGGAATGCAACAAGGCATTCACTTGCGCCGCCACTTCTGATTCAGGTTGCGGCACCATGATGCCCCATCCCACTTCCGGTACAGCCGCATAGCCGGCCAGCATATTGTCTTGCATAAATGGTGAATAAAAACTGGTAACGCCTGTCTCGCCCGCCAGCATCTTCTGCACGATCGACCAGTCGGATATATCCTTGATTTCTTCCATCCACTTGGCATTGGGATGCGCGATGACATGACCGGTTTTATCGACGATGGCGGCATGGCCACGCGTACCAAAGCGAATGCGTTCGCGCAATTGTTCGATATAGGCAATGTCGAGTTCACCCAACAGAACTGCGCGCAATTTCCCTTTTTGATCCATTACCGGCTGTCCCATATAGATCGCCGGTTGGCCATTAAACGGATTACGTTTTACTTTTGATAAACTTGGTTTGCCACTGGCACGGGTTTCCAGAAAACAGGCTTCTTTGGAAAAAATGCTGGTATCTGCGTGCTGCATTGGTTGAGACTCGGCCAATGCCAAGGTTTTACCGTTCACGTCCAACACGGCCAATGATCGAAACCCGGAAATACTGGCCAGGGTTTGTGCCAGCAGCGTTTCCACCTTGGCGGGTTGTTGCCGGGTTAGCAACGTCATTGAACTGGCTAATTGAATTAACAGGTTACGTTGACCTTTGACGTAGGTCGCGATGGGCGCGGCCAGATTCTGTGCGAGCAATTGATGTTTTTCGCGAATTTCCCGCCAGCTGTTATCCCAGGCAGCCTGATATAAACGTGCGCCAATTAACAGCATCGGCAACAACGCACTGACCACGGTGACCTGAATAAGCAAGCGTGAAACAGATTGAGCGCGCAGACGTTTTAGCATTCGTACCCTATTTATTTACACGGCCAGGTGAATGAGTGAATAAAGTCCGACCAATATACTCACTAATTGTATGTCTGCAACGATTAATTTTTGACGCTTTTAGGTGGTTATTTCCAAAATGCAATCTAACCAATTGATTGTATTAAATAAGATTACAGAAGGATTGGAGCGAAGAATGATTGCTGGTTCGCACTTCAGAGCTGATTTCGCAAAACTCAATTTACTATTGAGTAGCGTTTGCCAGGCTGGCAAGCCATCCCAAATTCCTATTTGATCCAGATGGTTTTGATGTTTACAAACTCGTGCATGCCATGATGACTCAATTCGCGACCATAACCGGAACGTTTGGTGCCACCAAAGGGTAATCGGGGATCACTTTTGACATAACCGTTCACAAACGTGGCGCCGGATTGCATGCGCCGCGCCAGATCCTCACCGCGTTTTACATCGCGGGTCCAGACGCTGCCGCCCAGGCCAAATTCCGATTCATTGGCAATGCGCAGCGCATCCTCGGCATCACGGGCACGAATGACAATTGCAACCGGTCCAAACAATTCTTCATGATAGGCGCGCATACCGGGCTTGACCTGATCGAGGATCGACGCACTGTAAAATGCACCGGGACCGCGGATCGGTTCACAACCGGTAACCGCCACTGCCCCGGCTGCCACGGTATCCTGCACTTGTTTATGTAATTCATCGCGCAAGTCTTCGCGCGCCATCGGCCCAAACGTGGTAGCCGGTAACATTGGATCACCTGCCTGGAGCTTTTCGACACCGACCTTAAACCGCGCAACAAATTCATCGGCAACCGCATCGACCACAATAAACCGTTTGGCGGCAATACAACTCTGCCCGCTGTTTAAATAGCGCGAAGTCACGGCGCCCTTCACGGTCATTTCCATGTCGGCATCTTCCAATACAATAAACGCATCGGAGCCGCCCAATTCCAGCACGGATTTTTTCAGATGCTCACCGGCAGTGGCAGCGACCTTACGACCAGCCGGTTCACTACCGGTCAAGGTCACCGCCTGCACACGTTTGTCGGTGATCACCTTGGCGACCTGCGAGGCACTGATCATCAAACTGCGAAATACCCCGGCAGGAAATCCGGCCAATGAAAAAACTTCTTCAATCGCCAGCGCACAGCCTGGTACATTCGAGGCATGTTTTAATACACCGGTATTGCCCGCCACCAGGGCCGGTGCCGCAAAGCGAAACACCTGCCAGAATGGATAATTCCACGGCATGACCGCCAGCACGGTACCCAACGGCAAATACGCGACATAACTACTGCCGGCATCGGAGGCGATAATTTCATCCTGCAAAAAGGTTGGACCGTTGTCCGCATAAAAATCACAAACGCTGGCACATTTCTGTACTTCGGCGCGCGCATCACCAATCAGCTTGCCCATCTCCTGTGTGATAGTCGCGGCAAAGCGCTCGGTATGCTGGCGCAAAATCGCCGCGGCTTTACGCATTAATGCGCAGCGTTCCGCCAACGGTGTAGCGGCCCACTGCGGCGTAACCTGTGCAGTTTGTGCCAGGGCCGCTTCGAGTTGCTGCGCATCCCAGCCTGGTATTTCCAGCAATTGTTTGCCCGTGGCCGGGTTAATAGCAGTAAAACTCATGACAACTCCTTGTGGATAATTCACGTTCACAACGACCATGACTGTCTGGAAAGTATAGACACAATGGCACAAGATGCTGACAATGCAGCTATATATTTAGGGATTGATTATGTCCATTAAACACATCTGCGTTCTGGGTGGCAGCGGTTTTGTCGGCCAACAACTGATTGCACGCCTGGTGAAAGCCGGTTACATGGTGCGTGTACTCACCCGGCAGCGTGAATGCCATCGTGATCTGCTGGTGTTACCGACAGTGGAAGTCATTGAAGCCGATGTCTATAACCCCGTTGCACTTCAAATGTATTTGCGCGGGCAGGATGCGGTGATCAATCTGGTTGGCATTCTCAATGAGCGGCGTGATAACGGTCAGGGATTTGCGCGTGCGCATGTGGATTTAACCCGGTTGGTAATCGACGCGTGTCGCCATTGCCATATCTTGCGCTTACTGCACATGAGCGCGTTGCATGCGAATGCCCGGACCGGCACCAGCTATTATTTGCGCAGCAAGGGTGAAGCAGAAGAACTGCTGCGCGCCGCACCCGATTTGCACATCACCTGTTTTCGTCCGTCAGTGATCTTTGGACCCGCTGACCGCTTCTTTAATAACTTTGCGCTGTTGTTGCGACTGTCACCCGGCGTTGTGCCACTGGCCTGTGCCAACACCCGTTTTGCACCTATATATATAGGTGACGTGGTCAGTGCTTTCGAACAAAGTCTGCGCAATCCCCATACGTATGGTCAGTGTTATGACCTGTGCGGCCCACAGGTCTACACCCTCAAACAATTACTGCAGTACACTGCCAGGCAACTTGGCATTCACCGCCGGATAGTGGCGCTGGGCAAAACGCCTTCCTGGCTGCTGGCGAATCTGTTTCAATACATGCCGTTGTTCCGTCCCATCACACGCGATAATTTTCGTTCGCTACAAGTCGATAGTATTTGTAGCCAACCCTTCCCGGCTATTTTCAAGATTATGCCGCGCAGTCTGGAAGAAATCGTGCCGACGTATCTCGGCGTGGCTAACGCACGACAACGCAACTGTCACTTGCAGCAACGTGCCCGGCGCGAAGGCTCATCATTGCCGCCATGAAAATTTATCAGGTCGGTGGTTGTGTACGTGACGCCCTGCTCGGTTTACCGATTAAGGATCGCGATTGGGTGGTGGTCGGTGCCACCCCGGAGGAAATGCGCGCACAAGGCTTCATGGCCGTGGGCAAGGACTTCCCGGTATTTTTACATCCGCAAACCAAGGAAGAATACGCCCTGGCGCGCACCGAACGTAAAACTGCGCCGGGATATAGCGGCTTTGCATTTCATGCGACGCCTGATGTCACGCTCGAAGAGGATCTGCTGCGTCGCGATCTGACCATCAATGCGATGGCACAGGATACCGATGGCAGTTTGGTCGATCCGTACAATGGTCAAGCGGATTTGCAACAACGCCTGCTACGACATGTGTCACCCGCCTTTGCCGAAGATCCGGTACGCGTGTTACGCATCGCCCGCTTCGCGGCACGCTTTGCGCCACTGGGGTTTCGCATTGCACCGGCAACGCTGACTTTGATGCAACAGATGGTCAGCAATGGTGAAGTCAATGCATTAGTTCCCGAACGCGTCTGGCAGGAAACCGAACGCGCCCTGGGCGAACAATCGCCGGAAGTATTCATTCAATCGTTACGCGACTGCGGTGCATTGCAAATTATTTTTCCCGAGATCGATGCGTTATTTGGCGTGCCGCAACCGGCACAATACCATCCCGAAATCGATACGGGCATACATACCCTGCTGGTTTTACAACAAGCGGTACGATTATCTGCCGATCCACAAGTACGCTTCGCCGCGTTATTGCATGATTTAGGCAAAGGCATCACCCCGCGTGATATGTGGCCGCATCATTATGAACACGAAGCCAAGGGTGTGCCGTTGGTGAAAGCCTTGTGTGATCGCCTGAAAGTGCCGCGTGATTATCGCGATCTGGCTGTGATGGTCGCGCAATATCATCTGCATTACCACCGCATCAAGGAATTGCGTCCTGGTACGGTACTGGAAACGCTGCAGGCCCTGGATGCGTTCCGCCGCCCGCAACGCTTCGAGGCATTTTTATCAGCCTGCGATGCGGACTCGCGTGGTCGCCCCGGTTATGAAGATCGCCCGCCCGTCAAAGCCGAATTGTTTCGGCGTTACCAGCAGGCCGCCGCCGCCATTAAACCCGATTCGTTACCGCCGGGCCTGGAAGGTGCCGCAATCGGTGCCGCACTGCAACAAAAACGGCTGGATGCGATCACCGCGTTGCGTAACGACAAGCCAACTTAAGGCAGCGCAGATTTATTGCGTGAAATAAAAAAGGGGTGCTTGCGCACCCCTTTAGCATTACCTGATTACAGATATCGTTTAGAAGAAACTCGACATCGCATAGGCAGTTTTCTTGAACATGGTTTCCTGTGCTTCGACCAAATCCAGATTGGCTTTGTTGGCAGTCGTCACGATGCGAGTACGGTATTCCTTCTTGTTGGTTGCTTCCGATACCGTCTGGGTACTGGTACCGGCATCAGACACTTTCGCGCTAATCTTGGTATCTTTACGCACGATCACGCCTTTGGCGGCCTTTTCCTTGATCTGCACATCGGCGACTAACATGAAGGTAACATCCTGCACAAAAGCATTCGCCGCGGTGGTACCAATGGCACCCAGCAAACCACCGGCAACAGTGCCAGTTGCCGAGTGCCGGCTATCCGCTCCAATCACCATGCCCGCTGCTGCACCGGCACCCACATCACCACGGTAACCCTGCTTCAACGCAACTTCAGCCGCGGTTGGGCTGGCTTTTTCCAGCGTAATCACAAAGATATTCATCTGATATTGTGCTTCATCCGGATCATCAGTAATCGTATAGCCATTGGCATTCCCGATAAAGGCTTCGCGCACGGCACGTGACAGTGCATTGCGATCGAATTCCATCACGCCACTGCGCACATCGACATAGACTTTGCGTTGAGCCCGTTTAACCGCATCAACGAAAACCGCCGTGCTGATCTTGGTCTGCACATCGAGGTTACGCTTGGCGATCGAGGTATTTACCGCCGCGCAACCACCCAACAATGCAATGGCTCCCCCAACGATAAGCGCTTTGGCAACGCGTGTTACTGCTGTCATTGTATTTTTCCTCCGAATTTAATGAATTTAAATTAATTTGTCCCTGCGAGACGACTTAAGGATACGGATAATAGTGTCCGTAGTAATGATGGTAGTAGCGGCAATTCCGATATTCCTGCCAGGAATAACGCAGCATATCGTGACAGGTGTAACCGGCTTGCCAGTGTGGGCCGGTATATTCCAGCGGTTTGATATGATTCTTGGATGCTTCCTTAATATAAGCATCCACTTTTTCCGGCTCTTCGGCGAAAAAAGGTTTGCTCATAACTTCTTGATTCATTTGTTTTTGCATTTCGGCCATTTCGTCATCTTCCTTGCTTGCCCAGGCTGACGTGATCCCGCTTAACAAAAACAATCCAAGTACAATACTCATTAGTGTCTTCATTGCATTGCCTCCTTTTACCCATTCCTACGCGAATCGTTACCCAACATTCCATTACCAACTTCTTACAGGTCGCTGATTATGCCATTCCGAAGCAACAGCGTCGCAATAATTTCGTATACATAGCTTAACTCGCTATCGTCTGGCACTAGGGTGAAGGCTGTATTTCTCGTGTTTTGTGAC
>JAHECZ010000116.1 GCA_024641475.1 Gammaproteobacteria bacterium | reverse complement strand
CGGTGCGTGCACAGACAAACAGGAAGTCAATTATAACCAACCATGGGAGATATCCATGAATAGAAAATCAATAACAAAAACTACACTTGTTGCACTGACCCTTTCAACCGCCCTCGCCTTCACAGGCGCCTACGCCACCGAAGGCAGCCACTGGGACTACAACGATGCCAATCTGACCGGCCCGAGCTACTGGGGAGATCTGTCACATGATTATCACATGTGCAAGGATGGTTATGAGCAATCCCCTATCGATATATCCAGCGCAAAAGATAAAAAGATCGGCGAACTGAAATTCAGTTACAGCGGCACCCCGCTGTCAATCGTCAATAACGGCCACACCCTCCAGGTAAACTATGCCGCCGGCAGCAAACTGCGGATCGGTCGCGACGTCTATGACTTGCTGCAATTCCACTTCCACACCCCCAGCGAACACACCGTCAACGGCGCCGCCGCCCCGATGGAAGTCCACTTTGTACACGTCAATAAGGCCGGTCAACTGGCGGTGGTCGGTGTAATGATGGACTTCGGTCGCGCCAACAAGACCCTCGACAAGATCCTGCACCACGCCCCGCATGAAGTGGCAACCGTCACCGTTGATGGTGAGAGTGTCAATGGCCGCTCACTGATGCCAGGCCGCGAAGATGAAGCCGAAAAATTCTTTAACTACGCCGGTTCCCTCACCACCCCACCGTGTAGTGAAGGCGTGCGCTGGTTCGTACTGAAGAAACGTATCACCGTTTCCCATGAGCAGGTCGAAGAGTTCTCTCACTTCGTGCATGGCGCCAATGCCCGTCCAGTTCAGCCCCTGAATGATCGTACGATTTCGGCAAACGACGATTAGGCAACGGCCAGATACACAAATAAAAGGCCGGTTTACCCGGCCTTTTTTGTGCCAATTTGTTTCGGGTAGTGATCTGGAGCAACTCCGGGAAAATAATATAGTTATGGTCTTTATTTTTCCCGCCCGCCCGCCGATACAGTCAAAAGACCTGTCATTTTTAGTCGTATCCAGACAACCGGGATCCAGATGTGTTAGATAAGGGTGAAAACATCAAGCGCCGTATCCTTGTACCGGTCATCATCGCGCTGGTTGTGATATCCACCATTGCCGTCAGTATTACTTACAGGTCCCAGACACAACGCATACAACTTAGCGCCACGACAAAAATATCTCAGGCCAGGTTGTTATTGCAAATGCTGCTCAAGAAGGATACCGAACTTCTAAGCAGTCTCAACAATTATGTGCGCCAGATACCGGCACTACAAAATGACTGGCTCAAGGGCGACAAACAGGCCCTCTTGCACAATGCCTTACCGGTCTATAACGAACTGAATAAACGCTATGGCGTAACCCATTTTTATTTCATTGCGAAAGATACCCGCTGTTTCCTCCGAGTACACCAACCCAACAGATCGGGTGACGTTATCAATCGGCTGACCATGCAAAAGGCCATCAACAACAAGGCGATGGGGGCCGGTGTGGAACTCGGGCCGTTGGGTACACTGACCCTGCGCGTGGTTTATCCCTGGTATATCAAAGGTGAACTGACGGGCTATATCGAACTCGGCCAGGAAATAGACTATGCCATTAGCAGCCTGCACAAAATGCTGGGGCTGGAACTTGTCCTGCTCCTCAAAAAAAACTTGCTTGACCAACAACGCTGGGTTGACACCATGCAAAAGCTGGGCAGAGAAAACCTTGCCTGGCAACAATTCAATACGCATGTCATCATCGACAGGACCATGGGGAAATCCCCCAAACTGGAAACACGACTTTATGATGAATATACACTTAATCATCAGGCATCAAAACAAGGTCAGATTTCCACAATAACCGGGGACGATCACCGGCATTTCAGCACCGGCTTTATTCCACTGATTGATGCCGGTGGTAACGATGTCGGTTTCATTGCCATCTTCGACGATATCACACCGGACCAACTGGCCTTACAGAGTTTCTCCACCACATTGATTCTCTCTTTGATCGTAATCGCAATTATTATTTTTGGCGGATTTTATCGCTATATCGACAAAATCGAACAAAGCCTGCTCACCTCCGTACGCAAGCTTATTGAAGCCTCGCTGGCGAGAGAGGCGGTACTGAAACAGGCGAACAATGCCACCGCGGAGGCCAATCAGCTTAAAAACCGCTTTTTGGCCAACATGAGTCACGAATTACGCACACCGATGAACGGGGTGATGGGAATGTTGCAGGTACTGCATGAGACACCTTTAACCGAACAACAAAGCGGATACCTCAATGTGGCGCTGGATTCCTCCCGCGACCTGTCAAAATTAATAAGCGATTTGCTGGATTTCTCACGTATGGAATGCGGTGAACTGATTTTTGAGAAGCACACTTTTGATCTGCACACGTTATTCCATGACACCGTAACCGGGCTGGCCGAGACGGCACGGAAAAAGGGCCTGCAATTGACTGAGCAAATTAGTCCTGACGTGCCGGTGAAAATATCGGCCGACCCGCACCGGCTTAAGCAGGTACTGAATAGCCTGATCGGTAATGCCATCAAATTTACTCAACAAGGAAGTATCGCGGTGCATCTTGGCATCAGACAGGTTGAGCAAGAGGAAACCATGCTGGTATTTCATGTCCTGGATACCGGCATAGGCGTGGCGGAACAGATGCATGAGCAAATATTCAGCCCATTTATTCAGGCTGACGGCTCCAGCACGCGTCATTATGGCGGCAGCGGCCTGGGGCTGGCTATCGCGAAAAAAATCATTGAGCAAGCAGGCGGTAAGATACATATCGATAGTGCAGCAGGTGAGGGCAGTTGCTTTTACTTTACCTTACCCATTACTCACGAGAACTAGCGCAAGCAGCCGCACTGTACTGAGTACAGGCTGTTTAGCCAAAATCCAGCCGATCT
>JAHECZ010000070.1 GCA_024641475.1 Gammaproteobacteria bacterium | reverse complement strand
GGTGGCATCAATGCTTTCAAGTCAGATGGCGGCAAATGATCGTGTCGTGTTTGTCGGCGACTTTTTTTACGATATCCCTTTTTATGCGCATCTGGAAAAGCCGATTCTCGTCATCGAAGATTGGCATAGCCCGGATATGGAAATTGTTGATAATTGGCGACAGGAGTTGAAACATGCATCCAATTTTGATGTGCAACGTGGCAAGGAACGTTTGATTGATAGCCATGATCTTGCGTCGTTGCAATCACTTTCCTGTACACAATCCACTCTGTGGTTTGTGGTGCAAAAGGGTGAAAAAGTAGCTTATCCTGAATTATTTTCACTCAGAAAAATTTATGCCAAACAGGACGTGGAGTTGTATCAATCCAGCCGTGCAGAGCGCGGCTGCGCTCTGCTTTCATTGAGATAGAATATCAAAGCTTCGATTTAGCGCGCTTTTTTGTTGTCTGCGCGCTTGTCTTTTTCGATTAATGCATAAGCGGAATGGTTGTGGATGGATTCAAAGTTTTCGGACTCTACCACGTAATAGCAGATGCGATCATCAGCATTTAAGCGTGCAGCCACATCACGTACCATATCTTCAACAAATTTAGGGTTGTCGTAGGCGCGTTCGGTAACCGCTTTTTCATCCGGACGTTTCAACAGGCCGTATAATTCGCACGAAGCTTCCGATTCAACCACATCGATCAATTCCTCGATCCAGACAAATTCCTTGATAGTTGCCGTGACCGTGACATGCGAACGCTGGTTGTGCGCGCCATAATCCGAAATTTTCTTGGAGCATGGACATAAACTGGTAACCGGGACGACCACTTTGACAGTGGTAATGTTTTCATCACCATGACGCTCGCCGATCAACGTTACGTCGTAATCCATCATACTTTCGACACCGGACACCGGGGCTTTCTTGCTGACAAAGTAGGGGAACTGCATTTCCAGATGACCAGACTCGGCTTCGAGTTTTTCGGTCATCTCCCGCAGGATATTTTTAAATGATTTCACCGAGATTTCACGTTCGTGCTGATGGAGAATTTCCACAAAACGTGACATGTGAGTGCCTTTGAAATTATGCGGCAGATTCACGTACATATTGAACATGGCAATCGTGTGTTGTTCTCCGCCACTACGATCTCGCACGCGCACGGGATGGCGAATCGATTTGATACCGACTTTATTAATAGGAATGTTGCGTTTGTCGGAACGGTTTTGCACATCTTCGATCGGTTGTTGTGCTTCGGCGACTTTGGGTGGTGTCATGGCGAATCCTCTTGATAGGTGACACAAGCGCGTTCGGTTTCCCATAAGGTCACTGCGGCCACTTTTATTCGATCCGTATTGAGACGTTGACTCAATTGCCGGTATAAAAAGGCAGAGATGTTTTCGGCGGTCGGGTTTTGCTGATCGAAGGGTGGGATGTCATTGAGGTTACGATGATCCAATGCACCAATCACATCTTTGGTTGCCGTTTTAATGTCGGCAAAATCCAGCCCCATGCCAACGCTATCCAGATCCTGTGCGCTGACCTGCACCTCAACCTTCCAGTTGTGGCCATGCAAGCGGTTACAAGGTCCGTCGTAATTGCGGAGCCAATGGGCGGCAGCAAAGTCCGTCACGATCTTCATGGTATAACGAGCGGCCATAATTCCTGATTAAATTACTCGGAAAAAGATTAAGCGAGTGTGGCGCGCTTGGCAAGCGGCAATTGACGCAAAAGGGCTTCCACGCGGCGAATTATACCATCGACATCCAGACCGGCATCAGTCAGTAACTCTTCGCGGCTACCCTGAGCCTGGAAATTATCCGGTAACCCCAGATTAA
This sequence comes from Gammaproteobacteria bacterium, assembly GCA_024641475.1. Taxonomy (GTDB): domain Bacteria; phylum Pseudomonadota; class Gammaproteobacteria; order UBA6429; family Thiohalophilaceae; genus JACQBC01. The sequence goes on along the minus strand of JAHECZ010000070.1, from coordinate 8,973 downwards.
GCACGGGAACCAGCACGCCATGTTGGGCCAGGATTTCGTTCACCGCGCTGCCAGCGCCACCCATAACAACGTTATCTTCGATCGTCACGAGCAGGGTGTGCTGCTCCGCCAGATGCAGTACCAGTCCAGCGTCGATAGGCTTGATAAAGCGCATATTGGCGACGCTGGCATCCATGCGTTCAGCCGCAGCCAGCGCAGGCGTCAAGGTGCTGCCAAAAGCAAGCAATGCCACCTGTTTGCCTTCACGGCGTAGTTGTCCCTTGCCAATGGGAATCGTGGTGAAACCACTTTCTATTTTTGCGCCTGGTCCTTGTCCGCGTGGATAGCGCACCGCGGCTGGACCCTTATGCTGGAAACCGGTCGAGAGCATTTGTCGGCACTCGTTCTCATCGGCGGGTGCCATGACGACCATGTTGGGAACGCATCGCAGGTAACTCAGATCCAGGTTACCGGCATGGGTTGGGCCATCGGGCCCGACCACACCGGCACGATCAATGGCGAACAGGACCGGCAGATTTTGCAAGGCCACATCATGAATCAATTGATCGTAGGCACGTTGTAAAAACGTGGAGTAAATCGCAACGACCGGTTTGAGCTTGTCACAAGCCAAACCAGCCGCAAAAGTCACGGCATGTTGTTCAGCGATGCCGACATCAAAATAGCGATCGGGAAAACGTTCGGAAAATTCCACCATACCGGAACCTTCACGCATGGCAGGAGTAATACCGATTAAAGAAGCGTCATGTTCTGCCATATCGCAGAGCCATTGCCCAAATATCTGCGTATAAGTCGGGCCGGTGGCTGGTTTGGTTTCGAACTTACCGGACTCGAGATTAAACTTACCGACACCATGATAATTGCAGGGATCATCTTCGGCAGGTTTGTAGCCTTTGCCTTTTTTGGTGACGACATGCAGTAATCTCGGGCCTTTCAAATGGCGCAGATTATTCAGCGTTTTTACCAAAGTATTAAGATCGTGACCATCGATAGGTCCGATGTAGTTAAAACCCAATTCTTCAAACAAGGTGCCCGGCGTCACCATGCCTTTGACATGTTCCTCGGTGCGGCGCGCAAATTCCCACATCGGCGGCACAACACCTAATACTTTTTTACTGCTCTCACGCATGCTTGAATACAAGCGGCCGGACAGCAGTCGCGCCAGATGGTTTGAGAGTGCGCCGACATTTTGGGAAATAGACATGTCATTGTCGTTTAGCACCACTAACAGGTTGGCATCCATATCTCCGGCATGATTGAGTGCTTCGAACGCCATACCAGCGGTCATCGCGCCATCACCTATAATGGCAATCGCCTGATCGTCACGCTGTTGCTGCCGCGCCGCTATGGCCATGCCTAAGGCTGCACTAATTGAGGTGCTCGAATGCCCGACACCAAAGCTGTCATACGGACTTTCATCGCGTTTGGGAAAACCGGCCAGTCCGTCTTTTTGCCGTAATGACGGCATCAGATCACGTCGACCAGTGAGAATTTTGTGAGGGTAGGTCTGATGGCCAACATCCCATACCAAACGATCATGCGGAGTATTAAATACGTGGTGAAGGGCAATGGTTAATTCCACCGTGCCCAGCCCGGCAGCAAGATGTCCGCCGGTATTGCTGACGCTTTGAATCAGAAAACGGCGCAACTCATCCGCCAACGAGGGCAGTTGCTCAGCCGGTAACTGACGCAGCTGTTCCGGAGAGTCGATTCTAAATAAGATGGGAAAGTCTGCCGGATTCATCATCGCTTAAACTTAAAGTTCAATTTAGGTGATCTTGCGGGTGCGTAGCGCACAATGCAAGCACCATCCTGGGATAAGTAAATAAAATCCCTTAATGCGTGCGTTCGACGATGTAATGGGCAATCTGGCGCAGGGCGTCTGCTTTGGCATCAAAACCACGTAGCTGAGCCAATGCATCGTCACATAGTTCGCGGGTTAGCTGGCGTGATGGGGCAAGACCCAGAATTGAGGGGTAAGTGGGTTTGTTTTTCTGGCGATCGGCACCATGGGCTTTACCCAAGGTTTCGGTATGGCCAATTTCATCCAGGATATCATCCTGGATCTGGAAAGCCAGGCCGATGCATTTCGCGTATTGATCCAGATTGTCCAGTTTTTCCGGATCAACCGGAGTGGCGCATAAGGCAGCGAGCTTCACGCTTGTGCGTATTAATGCGCCGGTCTTATGAATATGCATGTTTTCCAATTCTGCTTCGGTCAGTTGTTTGCCGACCGAAGCCAGATCAATCGCTTGTCCACCGGCCATGCCGCGGGAGCCACTCGCAAGCGCCAGATTATCGAGCATAAGCAAGCGTTGTTCTGCCGGAATTTGTGTATCCAGTCCATGGCTCAATACATGAAATGCCAGCGCTTGCAGGGCATCACCACAAAGTATGGCCGTCGCCTCATCAAATTTTTTGTGGCAAGTTGGCACACCGCGGCGCAAATCGTCATCATCCATGGCAGGTAAATCATCGTGTACCAGCGAATAGGCGTGTATCAATTCGACAGCGCAGGCGGCGGGGTCAATGCGATCCAGCGGAATATCCAATGCTTGTCCGGTTGCATATGCCAGAATCGGGCGGACACGCTTGCCACCGTTGAGTACCGCGTAGCGCATGGCCTGATGCAAACCTTGCGGAATGATTTGTTCTGCAGGAAGCCAGTGTATTAAAGCCTGGTTGATTCGTTCTTGCCAAAGCGCTAATTGGGGGAGTTCAGTCACGGTCGGCATTGTCGTCAAAAGGCTGCAAAGTACTTTTACCGTTTTGCTCCAGGAGTATCTGGACTTTCTGTTCCGCTGTCTTTAACGCTTCCTGACATTGTCGAGTCAAGGTTACACCCCGCTCAAAATCCTTCAGCGAGTCTTCCAGTGTGTGGTCGCCTTTTTCCATGCGCTCAACCAGGGTTTCCAGTTCCTTTAATGCCGTTTCAAAACTGCGTAAAGTGAGCGGTTCTGCTACGGTATCAGGGGTAGATTTTATCTTTTTAGGCACAGCGGATGTCCATCGTGGTCAGTCTCTTGGCGCGTTAAAGTAATGGATGGCTGCGACAAGGTCAAATCAATAGCACATGGCCCGATTCAGGCTGCGTGGTTCAATTTAGACTAAGTCTTGACAGTCAGGTTTGAAAGGACTATCGTTGTGGCTCGTTTAGAATTAGTCTAAATTGACTCCTGTGCCAACAGGGGAGTTCAAACATACTTTGGAGGTGTGCATGGCACAACTAAAAGGCAGCAAAACCGAAGGCAATCTCAAGGCGGCGTTCGCGGGTGAATCCCAGGCTAACCGTCGTTATTTGTATTTCGCAGCCAAGGCTGACATCGAAGGCTTTAACGATGTGGCAGCCGTATTTCGTTCTACCGCAGAAGGTGAAACCGGTCACGCACACGGTCACCTGGAATATTTGGAAGTGGTAGGTGATCCTGCAACTGGCTTACCGATTGGTCCGACCGACAAAAATCTGAAAGCATCGATTGCAGGTGAAACACACGAGTACACCGATATGTATCCGGGTATGGCCAAAGCAGCACGCGATGAAGGTTTTAATGAAATCGCAGACTGGTTTGAAACCCTGGCGAAGGCAGAACGTTCGCACGCGAATCGTTTTCAGAAAGCACTGGATAGCCTCGGTAAATAAGCACGATCGATCCGGGTGTAAAAACACCCGGATCTATTTTATAAATGAACTACAAGGATAACCAGGCAATGAGCACACCCAAAGAAGGTATCCGTGAAGGCAGTTTGCAGGCGCCAACCCGTCATCCGCTGGGTTGGCAGGATGCAAAATTCTATGATGAAACAGAATTGTTCCATGAGCTGGAACGCGTATTTGATATTTGTCACGGTTGCAGAAGGTGTGTCAGTCTCTGTCACTCATTCCCGACATTATTTGATTTGGTCGATAATTCCAAAACCATGGAAGTCGATGGCGTAGCCAAACAGGATTACTGGCAGGTCGTTGAGCATTGTTATCTCTGCGATCTGTGTTACATGACCAAATGCCCGTATGTGCCGCCGCATGAATGGAATGTGGATTTTCCGCATTTAATGTTACGTGCCAAAGCATACAAATTTAAAACCCAAGGTGCGTCGTTACGTGACAAAGTGTTGAGCTCCACTGATAACGTCAGCAAATTTGCTGGAATTCCGGTTGTGGTGAATTTTGTCAATGCAGCTAACCGTACTCCGCTTTTTCGTAAAGCCCTGCATAATGTTTTGGGTGTTCACGAACAAGCGCATGTGCCGGAGTATCACAGCGACACTTTGCAAAAGCGTGCAGAAGCCAAAGCCACTGAAGTGAGCGCTAAAGCCGGGACGCACACCAAAGGCAAAGTAGCATTATTTGCCACCTGTTACGGCAATTACAATGAGCCCGCGCTCGGTGAAGATTTAATTGCAGTCATGAATCACAATGATATTGAAATTCGTATGGTGGGCAAGGAACAATGTTGCGGCATGCCCAAACTGGAGCTGGGTGATCTCGACGCCGTAGCGCGTGCCAAAGCGGCGAATATTCCCCAATTAGCGGCACTGGTCGATGCGGGCTATGACATCGTTGCACCGATTCCATCCTGTGTGTTGATGTTCAAACAGGAATTGCCATTAATGTTCCCGGATGATGCGCAGGTACAAAAGGTCAAAAAGGCGATATTTGATCCGTTTGAATATTTGATGTTGCGTCATAAAGAAGGGTTGTTAAAAACCGATTTTAATCAGCCGTTGGGGAAGGTTGCTTATCATGTCGCTTGTCATCAGCGCGTGCAGAATATCGGTCTGAAGACCCGCGATGTACTGGCGCTGGTGCCCAATACCCAGGTTACCGCCATCGAGCGCTGTTCTGGCCACGATGGCACTTATGCCGTGAAAAAAGAGTACTACGATATTGCGATGAAAATTCTCAAGCCGGTGGTAAATCGAGTAAAAGACGCACAAGCTGATCACTATGCCAGTGATTGCCCGATGGCAGGACGATTTATAGAGCATGGCCTGGCCGATGACAGCCATACTGAACATCCTATTCAATTATTACGCAAGGCATATGGAATCTGATATGAACATGCAACAGGGTTTAAATATGAAAAAACTGAGTAATAGCGATTTATTTTCGTTGGAACAATACGCGAAACAACGCAATGATTTTCGTAACCGCGTCATGGCGCACAAACAGGATCGTAAAGTATTTGTCGGCGACCATATCACCCTGTATTTTGAGGATCGACTGACGATGCAATATCAGATACAAGAGATGCTGCGTGTCGAACGTATTTTTGAAGAAGCAGGTATTGCCGAGGAATTGAATGCGTATAATCCATTGATTCCCGATGGCACCAATCTGAAGGCCACAATGATGATCGAGTACAGTGATGTCGACGAACGTCGGGATGCACTGGCTAAATTGATTGGTGTGGAAGATAAAATCTGGTTGTGTGTAAGCGGGCATGACAAGGTCTATGCCATTGCCGATGAAGATCTTGAACGTGCGACGGAAGAAAAAACCTCGTCAGTGCATTTTTTACGATTTGAATTTACTGCTGCAATGATAGCTGCCCTTAAAGCCGGGGCAGCGCTGGGTGTTGGTGTGGATCATTCTGTTTGTCAATTTTCAAACAATGCTTTACCAGCGGCGACACGTAATTCACTGGTGGCAGATTTTGCCTGATGAGTCGGGTGGTTCATGAGATGGTGCTCCCAAGGGGCTTATGCGGCACATCCCTGTGCCTTACCCCTGCGGGGCCAATGCGCAAGCGCACTGTTCAATTTTGTATCCACAAAATTGTCGAACCCCAGGGTTCTCAACCCCCAAGATGTTGTAATTAACATCAGGTGAAGTTTTTTTCAAAACTCGAAAAGTTAAATGGTGCTCCCAAGGGGTTTCGAACCCCTGTTACCGGCGTGAGAGGCCGATTTTCTAGAATTCCATGGACTCAGCCGGACCGTAACTCATTGATATTATTCCCACTCACTCTATGGACTTCTACCCACTTCTAGCCTACTCTGTCCGTACGTGTTCCGTATACGGAAAAATGAAATGGCAAAAGTCGATTCCAAGTCAGCCCGTGAGAAGCTTCCACAGCGCCGCGAACCGTACTGGCACAAGTTACGCAGTGGTGCCTACTTGGGGTTTCGTCGAGGCTCTACCGGCGGCACATGGATCGTTCGGCTGCATGTTTTCAAAGGGCATCGGTACGAGTCACTTGGACCGATGGAGGAAGTGCCCCTCAGCGAACAATTCGATGAAGCCGTGAAGCGCGCCAACGATTGGCTGGCAACTCAAGGCGCAGCAACCCCGACCGGCTACAACGTGAAGCGGTGCGTTGATGATTATGTGTCGCACCGCGAGATCAACAATTCCTCGGCCAGCGCAAAAGACGCCATGCGCCTATACAAACATCTGGGCGCAATCGCAGATATTCGCTTATCAAAATTAACGCAAGCCAATTTGAAAGATTGGCACCATTCAATGGTGCGATTAACCGGTGATCCAAAGGATATGCGCCGCAGTAAAGACACCGCCAATCGGTCACTGAGTTATTTAAAGGCCGCACTGAATCTCGCACTTCGCAAAGACATGATCGGCAGTGATAAGGCTTGGCGTCTTGTGGATGCCTTCGAGAATGTTGGCGAAGCGCGCAAGGTGTATCTGACCGAAGCGCAACTACAGCGTGTTTTAGAAGTGATGCCGGATGATTTTCGCGATCTGTGCAAGTCCGCTATTTTGACCGGTGCGCGTTACGGTGAGTTGTGTACGCCGATCGTTGAAGACCTGGACACCCGGCACGGTACGTTACGTGTTAGCGGTAAAACCGGCACCCGTGAGATCGTATTGAGTGACGAAGCCTTGCAACATTTCAAAACGCTGGCACAAAACAAAACACCCAAAGCCTATTTACACCTCAAAGCCGATGGTCAGCCCTGGACGAAATCAACACAATGCCGACCAATGACAGCAGCGGTGATCGCGGCCAAATTACCCAGAGAAAGCACGTTTTACGCTTTTAGGCATACCTACATTTCTCGCGCACTACTGGCCGGGATAAACATTCAGGTGATCGCGGAAAATTGCGGCACCTCGATACGTATGATCGAAAAACATTATGGAAAATTCCGGCAAGCGGATCGCCGGGATATGTTTAATCGGCTGAAAATGATTTGAGGTGATTCATGGGACATTCAACCAATCCGACACGATACGAACTACCACAGAGAAAACGCACCACCGCCGAATCAGTTTATATTTTGAATTGGGTAGTGTATGACTCGCAAAACGCAGATACGCGACAACATACAACCTACGCAGGAACGCAGCAGGATTTAATCGATCTTGGCCTGGCACCGGCGCAAATTTTTAGTGATTTTGGAAAATATGTCAAAAGCGGACGCGTGGAATATCAGGGTAAAAATGTGAAGTTAGAACTGAAACGCGCCAAAGCGGGAATGTGGGCGATTACCTGGTCATGCGCAGGTACAGAACTTCCTTATGAATCCGAAAAGGCCAGGCGTACACAGGACAATGGATATGATTCCGATATGCAGCAGGCCGCACAGGAAGTCAGTTTTAAAAAACTAGAGGCCGAGACAGGCTATAAGTCACCAAGTTTGAAGCACTACGATGGATTGATCACGGCCATAACTTATCCCTCATTCGACAGCGCCGGGGAAATTACCAATTTACGCACGCTTTACACAGGTACGCGAATTCAACTCGTGAATGCCTGTCTTGCAACTGAAAGCATGTTTTCAGGTGGCTATAAGAAATCTAAAAAAGATGGGTGGCGAATTCATCCGTCAATTGATGATGAATGGACTGTTGAATATACGCATGACATATTTTCGATGCCAGAGGATTTGCGTAAAGCGGCACGTGACTCAGCAAAAAGAGAATTTCTCGACCACATAAAGAAATTTCTTAAGGACGACTGACAAACACATGGCAGACTGGTTTGATAACGTAGACATGATGCTGGCACATGCGCAACAGGTGCTAGAAGATTGTGGATTGCTGTCCGAGTATAAATCATCTTCTGACTTAATTAATCTCGACCCTCCCGATCACCTGACACACTGTGCCAAGCTGGTTGTGATAAATTCCCTCAAACTGTTTGAAATTGCCGATCCAGGTGCAATAGATCGCTCCTTGGATCTTTTTAGTGATATTGCTGATCGAGGTAAAATAGATCGCGCCTTGGATCTTTTCGGTAACATTGCTGATGCCTATACGGAACTACAGATTTTAGAATTGGCACCGCAATTCGAAAACAAAGCATTCACCTATGAGGCATTTTCCGATGAATTAAAGAAAGCGCGTCGTTACAGCAAATCCGGCAGACCACAGAAATATGATTATGAGGCGATTCAACGCGCATTAGACGACGCAGCGCAAGCCAATCCACAGGCTTCTGATCGGAAAATACACTGGTCAGTATCAAAGAAAATTAACGTCCCTTATTCCACTGTGAAAAACTTCACCCCCCGCCGTTAAAAATAAGTTGCCAATAATATTTTTTAGAAACTTCTAATTGTTTACGCTTATTCCAACATTCAACAGCTGGAGTAAGCAACATGCAACAAGTAGAGCGCCAAGCGTATTCAATTCTGGAATTTTGCCTAAGTTTCGGAATTCCTCAAAGCACCCTTTATGCCGCGTGGCAACAAGGCAAAGGGCCTGAGTCTTTCCGAATTGGCCGACGTCGTTTGATCAGCAGGCAAGCCGCGCAAGCCTGGATTGAAAAAAACACTGTCAGGGGTGCGGCATGAACATTTCAGAAATCACTGAAATAGCCACGAAACCGCGACAGCTACGTTTTGGATCGGATAACTGCAAATGTTCTGTTTGCGGAAACTATTTCAAATCTACAGCCGGTTTTGATATGCACCGTGTAGGTGAGTACAGCCCCGTTAACGATCGCCGCTGTCTGACAATTCCCCAGATGTTAGAACAGGGGATGTCACTTAATCGGTCGGGGTATTGGATCA
>JAHECZ010000115.1 GCA_024641475.1 Gammaproteobacteria bacterium | reverse complement strand
TCGGGGAAATGAACCCCGAACAGCTCTGGGAAACCACCCTCGATGCCAGCCAGCGTACCCTGCTCCAGGTCCGGATCGAAGATGCCATCGGTGCCGACGAGATCTTCACCACCCTGATGGGTGACCAGGTCGAACCAAGACGGGAGTTCATCGAGAGCAATGCGCTGAATACGAGTAATCTCGACGTATAGGCATAAAGGCAACAGGCCCGGCAATAAATGGAAAAGCCCATTTGTTGCCGGGCCTTTTTCGATCTTCAAGCTTGAAAAGTTGCACAATAATAACAACAGTACAATAACTACCAGATTCATGTTATTACGCAAAAATGTACTTTTCCAGCTATCCTGAGATTAAGCCGCTGCAAAGCCTGGTTTTAGATTGTGCCCAGGCGGTCTGGTAAATAGTTGGCGTCTGTATGAAGAATGTGGTTTAACAGAGCGGGTAATCCGATATCGACTAAATTATGCCCTTCGAGTTGAGCATCAATAGCGATTTAAAGCTGGTTCATCTGGTGTATTCCGGCGACGTCGTATTTAAAGAAAGAAAGCTTGCCAGAGATGACGTGTTTAAGGCATGTGAAGAGCATAATTTATCACGTGCTCTGGTTGATATGAGTCGTAGTAATATAAGAATGAACGAAAGCGATGTTGTCAGGTTCGCTTCCGAGTTTCAGAAGGCAATATTACCGCCCAATTATCGCCTGGCCTGTGTTGTTTCCGCGCATAATCAAACAGAAAATCTGGTTCAGATCATTATTTCCCAGGAAGGGATTAATATTCGCTATTTTTCCAGTGAAGCAGAGGCCATGAAGTGGCTGCTGGCGGTGCAGGTTTGACACGGTTAATGAGTAACAGTTTGTAGTCGGCGAGTTTATACAGCCTCAGCAGCTATGTCGGCCTTAAGTTCAAACCAGAATAAGGTGCCATTGTCCGGCATATTTTCAAAATTAATCTCACCCTGATGCGCGGTGATGATGTCTTTACATATACTCAGCCCCAGCCCTGTTCCGCTGCGTGCCCGCTGATCGGTTGAATCGACCTGGGTGAATTTTTCGAAGATGACCGATTTAAATTTGTCTGGTATGCCAGGACCGTGATCCCTGACACTGATTCGTATCATGTTGTTTTTCGGCTCGGCAAATACCTCGACTGAACTACCGGCAGGTGAATATTTAATGGCGTTAGAAATGAGATTGTCCAGTACCTGACGGATGCGATGTGCGTCGGCATGTACCCATAGATCGCGAGCCGTTGCCTGTTGATATACCAAATGCACCTTAAATTGGTCTGCATAACCCAGTGAACCACTGATGGCGTGTCGCAATAGATCATCAACTGAGATAGTCGCACGTTGTAATTCAACCATGCCGGCAGAGAATTTTTGCATATCCAGCAGGTCACTAATTAGCGCTGTCAGGCGCTCGCTATTTGCCAGGGCAATATTTATAAGTTCGTTGTGCCTTTCATGGTCGTTGCTGACAACACCGCCAGCGATAAGTCCCAATGTCCCGCGGATGGATGTTAACGGCGTGCGTAATTCATGGCTGACGGTGGAGATAAATTCATCCTTGAGTTTGTCGATATACTTAAGTTCTGTATTGGCCTGGGTAAGAGATTGATTGACCTTTTCCAGTTCCTGATGTTGTTCCTGTAATTGCCTGGTTTTGTCTTCCAGCTGCGCGGTTCGTTCATGGACATGTAATTCGAGCTGGTTCTTGGCATCGAGCAGGTTGCGGGTATTTTCATCAAAGGTTTTGGCGAGTATTTCAAGTTCGTCATGCGTACCGATGGGACCGCATGGATGGATATCCTGACGAACCCGGTCAGTCAGGGTTACGATAGGTTGAGCAAGTTTTTTGCCAACTCGCCAGGCGATAAAAACCGAGGCAATGATTCCTGCCAACCCAAGGTATAACATTTCGTAAAGAGTGGAAATTATCGGCCGCATGGCAGTGGTTTTTAGCTGGCTTATCCGCAGGCTGAATTGAAACGGGTTTAGGATAGATTGTGCGGGAGGCATCGCCGTGACACCGATGACTTTTCCATCGATGAGTCGATTGGCAAACTGCCAGTCACGGCCGACGAAAAATTGATAATAGTAGTCTTTGTTGCCGATATTTTCTGACAGGATGGTGGTCAGACTTATCTCTGCTGCGATCCCTCCCTGTGGTGTGGCGTAATAGCTGATAGGCACTATCACCAGAAAGGTGCCGCGTTGCGAGTTAAACAGAATGTTCATTTTTGCAACAGAGATGGCTGGCTGGACCGATTGCAGGGTAAACCACTCCGGCAGTGTTTTGGTATTGCTGTGAATGGGTTTGCCTGAAAAATCGAACATGATTATGGTATGCAATTCTTTCATGCGAGCCAGATCTTCGATGGCATTGGGTAGATATGATGTGCGCCCGGCGGTATCGATCAGGCTATTAATCGCCAGTGAACTGGCGGCGAAGGCCTGCAGGTTTTGAATGAGATAAGAAAGGCGTAGCTCGACCTTTTCTATATTATTCGTGGCTTGCTGGGTGAGTTCCTGCCTAACGTGTGTGTTTAGCCGAAATATTTCAAGAATGGCCGTACCGGTGGCCAGTAAAATAAAAAAAGCCAGTACCAGCATCACAATCGTTTTGACGTAGCGTTGTTGTATACTGGTTTTTTTTGGTGACAACATAAGCAAAATTACTTTGGTATCAGTTGACCGTTTCTGTAACTCGCCAGAAAATAGTCAGACGAATCGAGGGCGTCGTGCCGGTTGCGGGTAAAGGCCGGGTTGTAGATTCTGAGCAGGCCGGGGTATTTGCCGGTTTGTTCCATGGCTTGCCTGATCGAGGGCATGTCAGTGCGGCCGGCCTTTTGAATTGACCTGGCCAGTAGATGGGTCAGGTCATAGGCGTGGGCTGTGCCGACGGGCGCTACGATATCTTCGGCCTTTTCTGCGCCGTATAATTTTTTATACAGACTAACAACTCTTTGTGTTTGAGGTTTGTTGTTGC
>JAHECZ010000069.1 GCA_024641475.1 Gammaproteobacteria bacterium | reverse complement strand
GCGCTTTTGACACCAATAGTGGATACTATTTGGGAACAGTTATTTAGGCAAAATGCTCTCTCGATAAATAATTCGATTCTTACATAATGTGTACCCGAACTATGCCGATGTAGGATTTGACTGACTTGTTATTCATGCATAGTCCCGCTATGGTTCAAGCATCAGGATGATAAAACTTTTCATGGAAGGGAATTGCCATGTCGACTGCGATTGTTCACACGCGCGCCCAGGCGGGCATTCATGCACCACCGGTTACGGTGGAAGTTCATCTGGCCAACGGCCTGCCCGGTTTATCGATTGTTGGTTTACCTGAAACCGAAGTAAAGGAAAGCAAGGATCGCGTGCGTGCAGCCTTGCTCAATAGTCAATTTGAATTTCCAGTGCGACGCATCACGATTAATCTGGCGCCCGCCGATCTTCCCAAAGAAGGTGCTCGCTTTGATTTACCGATAGCGATCGGCATTCTTGCCGCCAGCGGACAATTGCCCGTGGACGCACTCGACAACTATGAATTTATCGGTGAACTGGCGCTGACGGGTGCATTGCGACCCGTGCGTGGCATCTTGCCAGCCGCGATTCAAATTCGTGCACAACAACGCACACTGATCATTCCGACCGCAAATGCTGCTGAGGCATTACTTGCCAATGGCATACGCGTGCATGCGATGGATCATTTGTTGGCATTGTGCGCACATTTGAATGGCCAGACATTGCTGCCGCTGTTGGCCTCCCGCTTACCTGATCCTGATAATTTACCGACCCATCCGGATCTGGCGGAGGTCGTCGGCCAGCCACGCGCCAAACGCGCCTTGACGATCGCCGCTGCCGGTGGTCACAGTTTATTACTGTATGGGCCACCGGGAAGTGGCAAAACATTATTAGCACAACGCCTGCCCGGCATTCTGCCTCCGATGAATGAAGATGAAGCGTTGCAAAGCGCGGCGATTTATTCGGTGAGTCATCATGGGTTTCAACAAGCGCATTGGCGCTTACGGCCTTTCCGCTCACCGCACCATACGTCTTCTGCGGTTGCATTGGTTGGTGGTGGCAGTCATCCCCGGCCAGGTGAAATTTCTTTAGCGCATCATGGTGTATTGTTCCTGGATGAATTACCTGAATTTGAACGGCGTGTGCTGGAGGTGCTGCGTGAGCCCCTTGAATCCGGCACGATCACCATCTCGCGCGCTGCACGGCAGGCAGAATTTCCGGCACGCTTTCAATTGATCGCGGCAATGAATCCCTGTCCCTGTGGTTATCTCGGCCATCCGAATAACCGCTGCTTGTGTACACCACAACAGATCCATCGTTACCGCGCCCGACTGTCGGGGCCACTACTGGATCGCATCGATATGCACGTGGAAGTTCCGCCGGTACCAGTTGGCCAACTGCAACACACGGCGGGAATGGAAAGCAGCGATACGATACGCCAACGAGTTTGTGCGGCACGCGACATCCAGTTACAACGTCACATCAAACCCAACGCATTGTTGTCCCATACCGATATTACGCAAAGCTGCAAATTGACGCAGACGTCGCAAAATTTCCTGGAACATGCCATCACCCGATTGGGATTGTCGGCACGCGCCTATCATCGCATCCTCAAGGTCGCGCGCACCATTGCCGATCTCGCTGGCTGTGAACAACTGACGCAGGCACATTTGGCTGAAGCACTGGGTTATCGACAACTGGATCGCGCTTCGTTACCAGTGAATCAGATAAACCATGCAGCTCAACAAGCAGTTGAGTAGCCTACTCGGATATGCGCAATTTGCTATTTGCAGACCAACCGCATTCCATATTATAACTAGACGCGATGAGTGCCTCCCCCACCTCACCCCAGGAACTGCCTTTTGTCGCACCGTGTCGGCAACTTGACTGGCGTGCGCCCTTGCGCTGGTTACAACTGGGCTGGCGCGATCTGCGCCGTGCTCCCAAACAAAGTCTCAGTTATGGCCTGATACTATTACTGCTTAGTTATGCCATCAGCCTGATTGCCTATCGATTCGGTAACTTCCCGATGTTGCTGGCACTGTTATCCGGATTTATTTTTCTCGGTCCTGCTATTGCCATTGGCCTGTATTCCGTCAGCAATCAAATTCAATCAGGTTTAACACCGGTACTGGGTTATTGTCTGCGTGAAGGCCACCGGCATGTCGGTAACACGCTGATATTTGCATTAATTCTAATTGTCATCGCGCTGATCTGGATGCGTGCTGCTTCCATGGTACACGTATTCTTCCCGATGCAATCGCACCCGCACCTGCCGGATCTGCTGATCTTTTTTGGTATCGGCTCCTTGATCGGTTCAGTGTTTGCCGGTTTAATTTTCTGCGCCAGTGCGTTTTCATTGCCGATGATCATGGACCGCCAGGTCGACATGATCACCGCCGTCGTTACCAGCATCAATGCCGTGTTACGCAACAAGGGTGTCATGTTGCTCTGGGCCGGCATTATCCTGTTGACAGTAATTCTGTGTTTCGCCACCGCATTACTTGGCATTGCTCTGTTAATACCACTCATTGGACATGCCACCTGGCATGCCTATCTGGACACCATCGACGCCAGCGCCTGGCCAAAAAACTAACCCGGGTATAAAGATCTGCTACCGCGCATCACAGGTGATGACACTTGTTGCGTGGTCGTTGCCAATTCATCGCCGCAACGCCACTGTGTCTGCCATGACGACAGCAAATAACACGACAACATCAGTCATGGAGGTTTTTATGGTTACTGTGTGTCACGTTTCAGAAATGTTACCCCACCAGCACTTTAGTCACGTTCGCGCATTACCCTGACGCGACTTTTCATCTATCTGTCATATGAGTTACATGTCGGCGTCACATCACGCCACTAACGTTTAGCAACGTACAAATTTGGAGAAAGATATGGCCACACCAGCCAGCACAATGCTTGATATGCACGCCGCTAATGGCAAAGATAAATTCAGTGTATTTCTTGCTGACAATGAACAACTCAAGCTGGCCTGCTACCAGCTACGCTTCGCCGTGTTTGCGAATGAAATGGGTGCCGAAGTGCGCGGCGCTGAATCCGGTATCGATAAAGATGAATTCGATGACCATTGCCGCCATCTGATCGTGATGGATAATCACAGCGGCCGCATCATTGCGACCACGCGTCTGCTGGATAACAACGGTCGTCACGCCGTTGGATCCTTCTACTCGGAAACCGAGTTTGATTTATCAAAAATTCTCAATAGCCAGCACCGTTTTATGGAAGTCGGTCGCACCTGTATCCATCCGGATTACCGCCGCGGCGCGGCGCTGGCGATGCTCTGGCAGGGAATCGCCAAACTGGTGTTGAGTGAACAAATCGAGTATCTGATCGGCTGTGCCAGTGTGCAATTATCACTGGGCGATCGTTATTTACGTGCGTTGATGCAACAGGTACGTGAACACCATTTCACACCAGAACATCTACGTGTCCGCCCCCTGGTGCCGCTGCGTTTGTTACCGGAAGATCCAATGCCGGACAATGTCATCATGCCAACGCTGTTAAAAGGTTATTTACGGCAAGGTGCATTGATTTGCGGTGAGCCGTATCTGGATGCCGCCTTCGGTGTCGCGGATGTGTTCGTGCTGCTGGATTGCAAACATATCAGTGCGCGATATACACGCCATTTTTTAGATCGCGTCAGTAACTAAAACATGGTGCTGTCTATGCTTGGTTGGTTGCGTGCCGCCGTGCGCGGTGGATTGTTGTGCGGATATTTTCTGGTCGGTATGATGCGGATCGCATGGATGCGGTTGCGTCATGGTCCACACTGGTATAACTCGGTACAGGGCATGGCGGCGATTCGGCAATGGATGCAACGCACCACGCGACTGTTGGGTTTACGCATTCGTCAATACAATTGTGCTCGTGCTGAATCCACCTTGTTCATCGCCAATCACATTTCCTTTCTGGATATTCCGGTCTTGTCGGCAATCGTCCCGGTGCGCTTTCTTTCCAAACACACGGTACGCTACTGGCCCATCATCGGTACGCTGACCAAACTTTCCGGCACGGTATTTATCGAACGTGGCAAACGCAGTCTGATCCACCGCACGGTCGAGGCACTGGATAACGCGTTACGCGAACCACGCCCGGTGGCCATCTTTCCGGAAGGCACGACGGGTCTGGGCGATAAATTGAAAAAATTCCATAGCGGCCTGTTCCAGGCAGCCATTGACAGCAACACGCCGGTACAGGCGATCGCCTTGCGCTATATCCGTAATGGCCAGGTCGACCGTACCGCGGCCTATATCGACAAGGATAATTTTGTGCTGAAAATTCTGGCGGTGATGGCGCAGCCTTATACGGAAGTTCAAATCCACTTTTGTACGCCATTACTGCCGGAGGCCAGTCGCTCGCGCCAACAGTTGGCGCAGACGGCACATGCCCAGATCGAAGCAATACTGCATATCGATCCCGCACTTGTTCCCGCATAATTTGCTGGCTTGTATCAGTGCAGAATCTGGCGGTATGCTTGCGGCCAGACCATGCAGACATTTCGCTTCAGGCTCGCCATCCCCGCGACAGATTATCTGCGCTACTATCAAGGCGTGGTGCGTAATGTGTCGGTAACGAGTTATGAGGGAAAGCGCATCGTATTCCCCGCTGAACACTTGCGTCCTTACGTAACACATGCCGGAGTCCAGGGTGAATTTGAATTAACCTTTGACGCGCAACACAAATTCGTTGCATTACACCGCATCAGTTAATTTAAAAGTTGTGTTGTAACCGGAAATACGCCTGCTTGCTGCCGATGCGTTCATCAAAGCCTTTGGCAAATCCGATGGTTATGGGAATGCGCACATCGTAGAACACATCTATTTCTGCATTGAATTCAATACCTGCCGAGGTGTAATAATGATCCGGTTTATCCTGTTGCCAGGCCGCCCCGCCTTCATAAAACACCGAACCGGAGAATTGGTGAATTCCTAACGGCGGTGCCATCCAGCCTCGTTCAACCAGGGCCAGAGGAAAGCGGTATTCAAGCGATCCTAACTGCATGTGCCGACCGCGCAGCTCCGGGTGACCTTCATCGTAACCGCGTAATGTGTACTTGCGTACATTGAATAAGGGGTCAGCGGCGCCCTCGAACAAATACAGCAGCGCATTGTTACGCCCCTGAATCCCGCCCAACCGGAATGGCCGCGGTTGATCTGTGCCGTCACCTTGCACATACCGCAGAGCCAGTACATGTTGGCCACCCAGTGCAAAGAACTCGCGCCAATCCACTGCATAGACGCGACCGGTATAATCACTCTGGCCGATCGCATCGCTGTCTTCCGCAACAAGACGCACATCCCGACCATCACTGCGACTGATGGACTTGATATAACGCTCGGTAGAGCGATAGGTCAGGCCCAGGCCCAGCACATCATCCTTCAGGCCAACAGAGGGAGTGACACCCACTGCAGTGATAAAATCTTTCTCCCTATCGTGCAATGCCGCGGCATGCAGCGCCCAGCGATCTGCATAGCGCGTAAATGGCAGTATGACCTGCGCCAGCGCAACATCTTCTACGCGAGCATGCTGCACCACATCATTACCATCCAGATCGAACTGCACATCACGTAACACCGCCAGATGCACAATCGGCCAATATCGATCATAGATATAATCCACGCTGCCAAGACCCCAGCGATTTTTGGCATCGTATGCGGCATCGACCGCATAGCTATGTCGCTGCAATGCATCTGTGCCCGCCGTAACCACACCAATTTCACTGCGTTGCTTGGTCAATAGTAAATGTGGAAACCACCAGCGTGGTTGTAACCCGGTCCAGGGTTCGTAATCATGTACTGGACCAAGTTCCGCCGCAGCGTAGGCTGCAGCGCGATTTGCTGACATAGCTGTTTTATTATTTGGCGATGTTATCGGCAGTGAGCCCGGATTCTCCAAAGCGAACACATCAAAACCTTGCGGTCCATAACCGATGTAATACAGATAATTTGCGATAACTGCCGGATAGAATGCTCCGCCGACTACATTCGTGAGACGTTCGCGTTCGCCGGTAACCAATGTTAGACGATAAATATTGTAAACCCCATCATAGTCCGCTGCATAAACCAGGCTATTTCCATCAGCGCTGAATTGAGGATGATTTTCGATTGCGGCATCATCGGTTAGTTTATGCCACTGGTGATGGATCAAATCGAAACTCTCCAGATTCCACCCGCCTGCAGGCCGCCATAGCGATGCAACTAATTGCTGACCTTGCGGGTGCATTGTCATTGTCGATATCTGCGTCGTGTCATCTGCCCGCCATAATTCACCGACAACAGTACCATCGGCATTTAATCTGGTTAACGACGAGACACCACGAATATGTTGCGCCGCAATGATCTGCTTGCCATCGCTGCTCCATACCGCATGCCGATAACGGCCACACTGCGTTAATCGTTGCAGGTGTTCGCCATTGAGATCAACCCGATATAAATCGAAGTACAGCGCCGCTTCGCGACAGACTTCGGGTTGCAGCAACAAGATACCCTGTTGCGGATGCACGTCGAGACGACTGCCCGGATTCACTTCACGTAACTGCTGCACGGCCTGACCCGGCAACTTCACGTACAATGCCGCGTGTCGATCGCCACGATTGGCAACGAAGAATATCCGGCCATCTGCCAGACTACGCAGTGGACCGGCAGAATAACCTTCCGTGGTGAGTGCGGTTCCCGCCTGCTCACCTTGTTGCTGGATAGCGGTTAGTTGCGGTTGATATTTTGCGCGCAAATATGCGCCGTATTCATCCCATAATGGCTCAAGCGTCTGGCCAAAGGTTTTTGCACTGGTTGAATTGAGCCGGAACGGAATAATATTTCGTGAATAATTTTTAACGAGTCGCTGAATCCCCGCATCGCCGAATTTCTCACGCAGAAACTCATAGTAGTGCACGCCGTACAAATACGGCGTGTAGCCAATCGGCCAGCTGCTGATAGGTTGATTTACCTGGGTTACGGGTTTTAACCCGGCGGCCACTTCGATCCGCATCTGCATATCAAAATAACTGCTTTGACCGCGGCCGATACCGCGCGCCATGTCAGTTTCTGCGTAGGTGGCAATCCCTTCCAGCAACCAGCGCGGCTGAAATTCATTGGGGAATAGCAGAAAGTGCCGCCCAAACACTTTGCGCAGTCCCGCTGGCGCACCGTGCGCCATATCCAGATGTAAAATATGCGTGTACTCGTGGGTGATGACGTAGTCCAGCCAGTCGTCGTAATCTTCCAGTGAATCGATATCATCGGGCGCACTGACATAGATCGCAAAACGTGAACGCGGAAAGACACTGGCATAGCCATTGGCGAAATCATATTCATCGCTGAGGATCAACTCGGTCTTAAGCTCTGGAGTCCACTGCAGCCATGCGCTTAGCCGTTGCTGCGCGTGCTCGGCAATGGCGGCAACTCGTGGCACGAGAGCTTCCTCACCATCGTGATAGTGCAGCACAAAATGTGCGCTCTCGACACTGTACCAATTCAAATCGGGATCATGCGACATGGCTGCATGCGCCTGTTCCCCCAACAAAAATAAACTCAATAAGCAGCTGAATATGTACCGCATATCACTCCTTTGATAATTTCTGTTATTGGTAATGCGATTGGCACCAGTGTAGCGCAATGATCGGTAATTCCGTAATAGCTCCACGCGGATTTCTGTCACATTCTATTGTGCCGCAATGTTCCCGTCACATCACAAAAGTCAAGCATCGACTTTCACGCACCAACCGTTACAATTCCCGCCATGGCCGATGTCTTTAACCCCGCACAGCGCAGTGCAATCCTTCACGTTAGCTCACCCTTGCTGGTACTGGCTGGTGCCGGTAGCGGCAAGACCCGGGTGTTGACGCACAAGATTGTGCACCTGCTACGGCAACAACACATCCAGCCCAATCACATCTTTGCGGTGACCTTTACCAACAAGGCCTCGCGCGAAATGCGCGAGCGATTGAAAGATTTGCTCGCCCCGGAAATAGTGCGCGCCCTGCATATCTCCACGTTTCACACCCTGGGGCTGCGTATACTGCGCGAGTCACAGGAAGTATTTGGCTTGCGTCCAGGCTTCTCTATATATGATGAAGCCGATGGCTTGCAATTAGTTAAAGAACTGATGCGGCGCAGTTATAGTGATCCCGGCAATCAGGCCGAGGCCACGCTGGCGCTAATCAACCAATGGAAACAACATGGCGTGACGCCTGCACAGGCCTTACAACGGGCGGAGAATGATCAGGCTTATCGCAGTGCGTCCATCTACACCCAGTATCAACAAGCCTTGCGCACCTATAACGCGGTGGACTTTGATGACCTCATCGTCTTACCGGTGTGGCAGATGCAAGCCGATCCGGTGTTTGCCACGCAATGGCGCTCACGTGTACATCATTTGCTGGTGGATGAATATCAGGATACCAACCTCAGCCAATATGAATTGATCAAGCAGCTGGTGCAATCCCACCTGGGACTGAGTGTGGTGGGTGATGACGATCAATCGATCTATGCCTGGCGGGGTGCGCGTCCCGAAAATCTGGGGCAGTTGAATGACGATTTTCCCAATTTACAGGTTATCAAACTGGAACAGAATTACCGTTCCACCTCGCGGATTCTAAATGTCGCCAACGCACTAATTCGCAACAATCCGCATGTGTTTGAAAAACGCCTGTGGTCGGCATTGGGTGGCGGCGAGGCAGTAAAAATTTTCGCCTGTCGCGATGAACAACACGAAGCCGAAAAAGTGGTATCAGAATTACTGCACCATAAATTCAGCAAGGCAACCCGTTTTGGTGATTATGCGATTTTATATCGCGGCAATCATCAATCGCGCCTGTTCGAACGGGTGTTACGCGAAAATAATATTCCGTATTATCTCAGTGGCAGTCTGTCATTTTTTTCCTATGCCGAAATCAAGGATCTGCTGGCGTATTTACGGCTGATTTGCAATCCGCAGGATGACAATGCCTTTGTACGCATCATCAATACTCCACGCCGGGAGATCGGTGCCAGCACGGTACAGAAACTAGCCGAATTTGCTGCCAAACAAGGTTTGAGTCTGTTCGATGCCATCGACACGCTGGCATTACCTGAACATTTGCCGACGCGCGCCGTGCAAAATCTGCGCGAGTTCCATCAATGGCTTAACCGCTTTTCGCAACAGATCAGCGCCACGTCACCGGATGAAATACTTAAAAAATTATTGAACGAACTGAATTATGCGCAATGGTTGCAGGATAGCAGTCCCGATGAAGCCAACGCCACACGCAAAAACGATAACGTTACGGACCTGCTCGATTGGTTTGCGCGCCTGACCCGCCACGAACCCGATGCCGATTTGGCAACACTGTTAGCCAAACTGGCATTGCAGGAACGTCTGGAACGCGAAGATAACAACGACCCTGGTGATCGCGCCAACCTGATGACATTGCACGCCGCCAAAGGTCTGGAATTTCCGCATGTCTATTTAGTGGGTTGGGAAGAAAATCTGCTGCCGCACCGCAATAATATCGAGAGCGACAACATCGAGGAAGAACGCCGCCTGGCTTATGTAGGCATCACTCGTGCACAGCATACATTGACAATTACCTATTCCACATCTCGACGCCGTTTTGGTGAAACTGAAGAATGCACGCCCAGTCGTTTTCTGGAAGAACTCCCCAAGGAAGATATTAACTGGGTGAAAGGTGATGCGGATATTCCAGTGGAAGAACGCCAACAACGCGGTGCGGCACATCTACAACACATCCGCGCCATGTTGAATAAATAAATTCTCAGGCCTGCCCTGCCAGCAGATATTTTTTGATTGTGTCGAGTGACGGGTTGTTCGGCAGCATGACACCATGCACATCGAGAATTGGCGTGCCATAACCTTGCGGTGTGAAGCCGGCTTTTTTGAGCTTGTCCGATAGTTCCTGATTGCGCTCCGGTTCCTTGTCGATATAGTACTCGGTAAATAAGATTCCTTCGTCTGCCATCTCGCGGGCTTTTTTCTTGCAATAGCCACAGGTCGTTAACGAATACATATACACGTGATCATGTACGGTCGCGACATGCGCCACGGCTTGCCCATTGGGCTTGCTATACCAATGATAAAAACCCAAGGCAATCAGCGCGACAAACACAAGCTTTTTCATGTTAATTACTACCTTCTTGCATGAATTAAAATATCTTTATCCAGCGTTACCAAAACGTCAACATAAAAAAAGGCAGCCCAAAGGGCTGCCCGGATAGTTCGTACTACGTGTTAAAGTCTTACTTGCTTTGTGAAACCAGATGATCCACGGCGGCTTTCACGGCATCATCCGCCAGGCTGCCATTACCACCTTTGGGCGGCATTCCTTTGAAGCCTTTCAATGCATGGCTATATAACGTCGCCGTACCCTGTGCGATGCGCGCTTTCCAGGCGGCTTTGTCACCCGCTTTAGGCGCACCAGCCGCACCGGTACCATGACAGGCAAAACAGGTGGATTGATAAATCTGCGCACCATCCACTTTACCGCCTGCGGCGGCGGCTGGAGCAGCACCGGCCAATTCAACCTGACCTACGGGCTGTATCTGCTTTTCAATCTTGGCCACGACGACGGGTTCTGTGCTGGCACTGCGATCACCGGCAACTATTTTGGCGGCGATGATGATCACGATCAAAAGCACAAATAACGCCAACATTACAACGACTAACGTACGCATAAAAACCGAATCTTGCTGACTCACGCTGACTACCTCACGATTAATGAAATCTTGCCACCCCAAGGGTGACCCCAAAAAGTGGCGCCAGTATACCGGGAAATGGTCTGAAGCTAAATCCGCATATCGGCCTGCAAGCCTATATAATAGGTAGGCTGGACGTGCCTGTACCCCGCGGGTAAGCTATCAGGCTGATGGCGCCCGTAGCTTTAAAGCGGTTGTGTAGATATCCTGGAAAGCACTACCGCCATTACCATTAAATGGCATGTAATAATCTAAACAATGCGCCCGTAGCTTTTATACTCGCGGGCGGACAAGCCCGCGGGTGCAGTTGGATGCAGCTGAGCGGATCGACCGATGTCCTGGAAAGCACTACCGCCATTACCATTAAATGGCATGTAATAATCTAAACAATGCGCCCGTAGCTCAGTTGGATAGAGTATCGGTTTCCGAAACCGAGGGCCAGAGGTTCAAATCCTCTCGGGCGCACCAAATTTATGAATACGTCATCTGC
>JAHECZ010000023.1 GCA_024641475.1 Gammaproteobacteria bacterium | reverse complement strand
ATTTATCAATATTGGCGGAGAGAGAGGGGTTAACTCGGCTGCGCCTCGCCCTGCGGGCAGCACCACATCATGGTGCTATTCCGGCGCATAATGCGCCGGTCGAACCACTTTTATTTATATCGAGGGTTCGTATGGCATGTTTTATGGCTAATTATCTTTCATGTAGATTTATCAATATTGGCGGAGAGAGAGGGGTTCGAACCCTCGATACGTTGCCGTATACACACTTTCCAGGCGTGCGCCTTCGACCACTCGGCCATCTCTCCAAATATCTTTATTACTCTTATTACTCTTATTACTCTTATTACTCTTAATATTCTCGACACTATAATTTGGCGGAGAAGGTGGGATTCGAACCCACGGTCCCCACTAAAGGAGACACTTGATTTCGAGTCAAGCTCATTCGACCACTCTGACACCTCTCCCATCATCCCCTTCACCTCAAAAATTGATCAGGCTGGTGCTCTGTAAATCAAAAACCGAGGTTCGGATACAGAAGGGCCGCGTATGATCCCCAAATGCCTTGGTAAATTCAACTTATAATTCACGTGCAAACCAACTCTCAAGCGATTCTGTTCTTGATTACCAATAATTGAGTGCACAAAGCCCAGCGGATACGGTATTTTGCCCAGTGTTTAAGCAACTTCAGTATGTTAGAATTCTCTTACATTTGAAGACCAGATGGGTATTTGCGAAGGATGGCATATAAATCAATAAGTTACATGTCTCAGCTTTTTAGCCGGGTGACCGATATATGTGAAACACTTCACATTTTGAGGCTGCCAATGCGCTTAATGGGTATTTCCATAGTGGGTTTTGCCTTAATTATCACCCTCCTCAATGCCTGTACTCCTGCTACCAGCAACCTCGAGCAAGTCATTCATCGAGGTGAATTGCGTGTACTGACCCGCCAGGGTCCAACGACCTATTATGATGGCAACCATGGCCCGGCTGGCCTTGAGTATGAATTAGTAAAACGCTTTGCCGAACACCTTGGCGTTGAGGTGAAGTTTATTGTCCCGGACAGTTTTGGCGACACTTTCGACATGCTCAATAATGGCGATGCCCAATTTGCCGCAGCCGGTCTCACTATTACCGAAGACCGTCAGGATACGCTGCGCTTCACACCGGCCTATCAGCAGATCACCCAACAACTGATCTATAACTCAGCCTACAAATACCGTCCCAAGAACCTCAATGGTCTGGGTGGTATTTTTGAAGTCATCGCCAAAAGCAGTCACAGTGAGCGTCTGCAAAAATTAAAAGCTCAAGGAACCGATATCGACTGGATTGAAAATCCCGAGACGGATACGGCTGAGTTATTAACTCATGTCGCGGATGGCCTGCTGGATTACACCGTGGTCGATTCGAACGAATTCGCGTATTACCGCCGTTATTATCCTGAATTACAGGTGGCGATGGATATCAGTGATCCTGAATCACTGGCCTGGGCATTTCCAAAAAGTGGCGATGACAGCATTTATAATGAAGCCGTTGCCTTTTTCAAACAGCTCAACAACAACGGTGATATGGAAAAGCTACTGGCGCATAATTATCAACACGTTGATAACTATGATTACCGTGGTTCACATACTTTCCTGGCGCAAATTCGCCAGCGTCTGCCGCAATATCGTGGTCAGTTTGAAGATACCGCCAAAGAATATGGCATTGATTGGCGCTTGTTGGCCGCCGTTGCTTACCAGGAGTCGCACTGGAAGCCCGACGCCATTTCGCCTACCGGTGTGCGTGGCATGATGATGCTGACCAAAGCTACAGCGGACTCTCTTGGGGTTGATACGCGTACCGATGCGGAAGCAAGTATTGCCGGTGGTGCACGCTATCTGCGTGCCCTCACGGATCGCATTCCGGATCGTGTTCCTGAACCTGATCGTACCTGGTTTGCTCTGGCCGCCTATAACGTTGGTTATGGCCACGTCGAAGATGCGCGTATCCTCACACAGAAAGCCGGTGGCGATCCGGATAAATGGCTCGATGTAAAAAACAATCTGCCTTTATTGAGTAAACGTAAATGGTATAAGAAAACGCGCTTTGGTTATGCCCGTGGTTATGAACCCGTGCGTTATGTCGATAATATTCGTAGTTACTATGACATCCTGTCCTGGTATCTGGAACGCGAAGATCCCGAACGTTTCAAATCACCGGTGAGTGGATTTAATTTCCATCTCCTCTAACGCAGTACGCGACTAACGGCGCGAACGAAAAAACGCTTGCAGTCGCTCCGCTGCCGCAGCGGCCAGAATGCCACCACGTACAAGTATCTGATGATTGTGCTGTGGTGAGGTTAGTAGATTAAACGCGCTATTCACCGCACCGGTTTTCGGCTCACTCGCACCAAAAATTACTTCCTTGACGCGTGCATGGATCAAGGCGCCCGCGCACATCACACAGGGTTCTACCGTGACGTACAACGTCGTATCGAGTAACCGGTAATTACCCAACTGCCGGGCAGCGGCGCGCATTGCCATGATTTCTGCGTGCGCGGTGGGATCATGCGAAGCAATGGGTGAATTCCAGCCTTCACCGATAATTTGTTCATCTTTAATGAGTACCGCACCAATCGGTACTTCACCTAATGCGGCGGCACGATCAGCCAGCTCCAGGGCACGCTGCATCCAAAAGACATCCAGTGAATCGCGCTCTGAGCTATCCGTGCTTGCGGTTGGCACCGCGTTCACTCCCACTCGATTGTAAATAAGCCATTTTTATCTTTTATTTTCAATGTCTTATTTTCCTGCCAATTGATAATACCATGAAAAATACCATGCTCAGAAATTTCTTAAATATTTTTACTAAATAAGCCAACTAACTGAGCTGACACCCAACTGGATCGAGTTAATAAACGACCAATCCTGCAGGAACGTGCCCGCTCTCCTCAGTTCGAATCGGCGAGAAAGCCAAATTTCTAAGCTGACAATTTTACAGTAACAATGCTGACACTGCCTTAACAGTTTTCAGTCATTCTTTATGATACCGCGTGTGTGGATCAGCAGTTGGCCTGCCAAAGCTTTATGCGCGCTTAATATTGAATCACAGCGATGGGGACAACGATGTTACCGGAACAGTATATGTCCAGTATTCCTATGACTTTGAAAAACACCGTGCCGTGCAGGTGTGGGAATTTATCCTCGACCAGATCGTGACCTGTGCGAGCCCGAAGGACATCCCTACTCTGGATGAGCTGAGAACGCGGGTTAAGGAATCCGGCCTACTCTAAAATGACTATTATACTGGTCATTAAATACACCTATGACTGTTTTTATGGTCATTATTTATTGATTATTTAATAATTAGCTGCTATTTTGACTATAATTATGGTCATACATAGCCTTAATGACCACTAAGTCAGTCATTTTATCATTGGTGTAGACATGGCAAAACAGAGAACCTATTCAAAATACGCACATGATGCAGTCACATTGCTGGGCGAACAGATAAAGCTCGGTCGCAAGCAGCGCAAGTGGACAGAGCATAATCTGGCTGACCGCGCTGGTATATCCAGAGCAACCCTGCAAAAGATTGAAAGCGGCGAAATGAGCCCGGCCATTGGAATCGTTTTTGAGGTGGCTGCCCTCGTGGGCGTTAATCTTTTTGAGCAGGATAAGCTTCCCTTCTCCAAGCAGATTGAGCAAACAAGGGACAAGATTGCCGTGCTGCCAAAACGTATTCAGGTAAAAACAAAGGCTGTCGATGATGACTTCTAACAAAAATTACAAAGAAGCCTTTGTCTGGATTTGGCTGCCGGAACAAACTGAGCCTGTTGTTGCAGGCAAGCTTGAAACCGATAATGGCAACATCCTGTTCAACTACGGTAAAAGTTACCTTGAGCGGGTGAATGATACTCATCCAGCCATTCCGATATACGAACCGGAGCTGCCGTTAAAGGCAGGCGTATTACCCCTGCTCGAAGGACTAAGCATGCCCGGTTGTATCCGTGATGGTGCGCCGGACGCATGGGGTCGGCGCGTCATTATCAATAAAAAGCTTGGATTAAAGGGCGCAAAAACGGATACCACTGAGCTAAGCGAGATGACCTATCTTCTTGAATCCGGTTCTGATCGTATTGGCGCGCTGGATTTTCAGCGCTCACCAACCGAATACGTGCCGCGCTCGGCGACAAATGCCACGCTTAAAGAATTAATGGACTCTGCTGAGCGTGTTGAAAAAGGTGTATCACTCACACCAGAGCTGGATCATGCATTGTTCCATGGCAGTTCTATTGGCGGTGCGCGTCCGAAAGCCTTGATCGAAGATCGGGACAAAAAATATATTGCCAAGTTTTCCTCAAGCACTGACCTTTACGGTATCGTCAAAGCTGAATTCATTGCCATGAGACTGGCCAAGCTTGCCGGACTAAATGTTGCGCCTGTAAAACTGACCAGAGCAGCTAATAAAGATGTTCTGCTTATAGAGCGCTTTGACCGTGAAAAAGCCACGCATGGCTGGACACGCAAAGCCATGGTTTCGGCCTTAACCATGTTTGGTCTGGATGACATGATGGCGCGTTACGCCAGTTATGAAGCGCTGGCAGAAATCATCCGGCATCGTTTCACTGATCCGAAAGATACACTAAAAGAGCTATTCTCTCGGCTTAGCTTCAATATTCTTTGCGGCAATACCGATGACCATGCGCGTAACCATGCCGCATTCTGGAATGGAAAAGAATTAACTCTTACGCCAGCCTATGACATATGCCCGCAAAGTCGCGCTGGAAATGAAGCTTCTCAGGCCATGCTCATTCATGGAAATGACAATCTTAGCCACTTGAAAACATGCCTTGAGGCCGCGCACAACTTCCTGCTTTCCGAAAAAGATGCTCACGCAATTTTTGAAAAGCAGAAAGAAGTCATTGTGTCCAATTGGGATTCAGTATGTGATGAGTCTGAGCTAAGCGAGACAGATAGAAAACTGTTCTGGGGAAGGCAGTTTTTAAACCCCTATTCGACCGAAGAAGATGCGCAGTCATGAAAAGCGATTATATTTAAGGAACCTCTGATTAATTCCGGAATTCTGCGATATTAGTTTAATGAGAAGACAACATTTGCGATCGCCGTGATCTGTGGTACGCCAACACCGGCAACGATACGCGTTGTGCAAATTGAGCCGGGGCCAATGCCAACCTTCACGGCATCTGCGCCGGCTTTCGCCAGCGCCTGCATCAATGGGGTCAGACTCTGAGCTATCCGTGCTTGCGGTTGGCACCGCGTTCACTCCCATTCGATGGTAGCGGGTGGCTTGCTGGAAATATCATATGCAACACGCGAGATGCCTTTGACTTCATTAATAATGCGCGTCGATACTTTCTCTAAAAATTCATAGGGTAAATGTGCCCAGCGGGCAGTCATGAAATCGATTGTTTCCACGGCGCGCAAGGCCACGACGTAATCATAACGCCGGCCATCACCCATCACACCGACCGAGCGAACGGGTAAAAATACACTGAAGGCCTGACTCACCTTATCGTATAAATCGTTTTTACGCAGTTCATCAATAAAAATCGCATCGGCCAAACGCAAAATGTCGGCATATTCTTTCTTTACTGCACCGAGTATGCGTACGCCCAAACCTGGACCAGGGAAAGGATGGCGGTAGACCATATCGTATGGCAAACCTAACTCGACACCGATCTTGCGTACTTCGTCTTTAAATAATTCACGCAGTGGCTCACATAATTTCAAATGCATTTTTTCCGGCAGACCACCAACGTTGTGATGCGATTTGATTACATGTGCCTTGCCGCTTTTCGCACCAGCCGATTCAATCACATCCGGATAGATCGTGCCTTGCGCCAACCATCTGGCGTCTTTGAGTTTTTTGGATTCTTCGTCAAACACATCGACGAACAAATTACCGATGATCTTACGTTTCTTTTCCGGATCCGCCTCACCTTTGAGTGCCGTTAAGAAACGCTCTTCGGCATTAACCCGGATGACCTTCACACCCATATGCTCGGCGAAGGTCGCCATTACCTGATCACCTTCATGCAGACGCAATAAGCCGGTGTCAACAAATACACAAACCAATTGCTCGCCAATGGCACGATGCAATAAAGCCGCGACCACAGAGGAATCCACACCACCGGATAACCCTAAAATCACTTCTTCTTTACCGATCTGCTCGCGCATCTGCGCAATGCTATCTTCGATGATATTGCCGGGTGTCCATAACGACTGACAGCCGCAAATATCAACGACAAAGCGTTGCAGTATCCGTGCACCCTGTCGGGTGTGAGTCACTTCCGGATGAAATTGCACCGCGTAGAAATGCCGGGATTCATCGGCCATGCCTGCAATTGGCGCGTTGGCAGATTCCGCGATAACGTTAAAACCATTGGGTAATTTCGCGACACGATCGCCATGACTCATCCAGACATCGAGCAAGCCATAACCTTCGGGACTGGTGTGATCTTCAATATCACGTAACAAATGTGAATGACCGCGAGCGCGGACTTGCGCATAACCAAATTCGCGATGATTGGATGTTTCCACCACGCCGCCTAATTGCGCGGCCATGGTTTGCATACCGTAGCAAATTCCCAATACCGGCACGCCCAACTCGAATACAACCTTGGCGGCACGCGGTGTGCTCGCCTCGGTTACCGATTCAGGTCCGCCGGAGAGAATAATACCCTTGGGTGCGAAAGCGCGAATGGCTTCGTCGCTCATGTCATAGGCATGCAATTCACAATAAACGCCTGCTTCTCGCACACGCCGGGCGATCAATTGCGTGTATTGCGCGCCAAAGTCGAGGATCAGAATCCGATCCGCATGGATATTTTTAGTATGCGTGTGCGTCACGTGTAGCAATCAGGAATTGTTGGTTCGGTAGTTAGGCGCTTCTTTGGTAATACTCACATCATGCACATGACTTTCTTTCACGCCGGCATTGGTGATGCGTACAAACTGTGGTTTGGTGCGCATCTCTTCAATGGTGCGGCAACCGGTATAGCCCATGCTGGAACGAATGCCGCCGAGCAATTGATTGATCACACCCTTGAGCGGACCTTTGAAAGGGACACGCCCTTCGATCCCTTCGGGCACGAGCTTTTCGGCTTCGCCGCCTTCCTGGAAATAGCGGTCACTGGAGCCATGTTTATTAGCCATGGCGCCTATCGATCCCATACCGCGATACGATTTGTAGGAACGACCTTGATATAGCTCGACTTCTCCCGGGGATTCTTCGGTCCCGGCAAACATGCTACCGATCATGACGCATTGCGCGCCCGCCGCGATGGCTTTGGCAATATCGCCGGAATAACGAATGCCGCCATCGGCAATTAATGGCACACCAGATTTCAGCAAAGCCGTTGCGACATTCGATACCGCAGTTAATTGCGGTACACCCACACCTGCGACAATTCGCGTCGTACAAATGGAACCAGGACCAATACCGACTTTGACCGCATCGGCGCCGACATCGACCAGGGCTTTGGCCGCATCGCCGGTCGCAATATTGCCACCGATAACCTGGACTTCCGGAAAATGCTTTTTCACCCACTTGACCCGATCAAGCACCCCTTGCGAATGCCCGTGCGCGGTATCAACCACGATGACATCAACCCCGGCTTCGACCAAGGCGGTGATGCGTTCGTCTGTACCCGCACCGACCCCAACGGCAGCCCCTACCCTCAATCGGCCCAAATTATCCTTACATGCACTAGGGTATTCAGTCGCTTTCTGGATATCTTTGACCGTAATCAGGCCACGGAGCTGGAATTTATCATTGACCACCAGCACTTTCTCAATGCGGTGTTCATGCAGTAACGCCTGAATTTCATCCCGTTCAGCCCCTTCTTTGACGGTAACGAGGCGCTCCTTGGGGGTCATGATGGCCTTGACCGGGGCATCATGACGGGTCTCAAAACGTAAATCACGGCTGGTGACGATGCCCACCAGCGATTCGCCATCCACAACCGGCACACCGGAGATATTGCGTGCCCGTGTCAGGGCCAGCACATCCCGGATACTGGTTTCCGGGGTAACGGAAATCGGATCTTTGATTACGCCACTTTCGAATTTTTTAACAATATGCACCTGCGCCGCTTGCGCCTGGGTGGACATATTCTTATGGATAATACCGATACCGCCTTCCTGCGCCAGCGTAATCGCCAGTCGCGCCTCGGTAACGGTATCCATGGCCGCGGCCATTAATGGGATATTCAAGCCGATGGTTCGAGTTAATTGGGTTTTGAGTTCAACATCACGTGGTAATACCGCTGAATGTGCCGGTACCAGCAGGACGTCGTCAAACGTGAGGGCTTCTTCGACAATACGCAACATGGCGCGAACAGCCTCGCTAATAAATTAAAGTACCGGATTATAAAGATATTCTAATACTGGGTAAATGCTGATAGTAATCTCTTCTTCGATATTAATTCAGCATTGCCATCCCTGCCTCGAACAAGCATAATCGAGGCATCGCGACTCATAAACCGCGCGCGTGGCCTGCTTAGAGCGTTTCACACGTGCATCGCGGTACAACGATAATATGTTTTATTCCTTTGGAGGAGCCCAATGAAGAAATTTCTGTCCTTAGCCGCCATGACTGTAATGGTTGCCGCGTGCGCCTCTGCACCGGAGAACGTGCATAGCAAAGGTGATGCCGATGGTGCAATCGCTGCTGCGGAGCATGAATTAAGTCGCGCCAATAAACTTGGTTTTGAATGGCGTGATTCCGATAAAATGGTCAAAGCTGCCAAAGAAGCCAACAAGGAAGGAAAGTTTGACGAAGCGGTTAAACTTGCTTCAAAAGCCAAGGAGCAAGGCACCATGGCAATCGAACA
Organism: Gammaproteobacteria bacterium; assembly: GCA_024641475.1. Classification (GTDB taxonomy): domain Bacteria; phylum Pseudomonadota; class Gammaproteobacteria; order UBA6429; family Thiohalophilaceae; genus JACQBC01. The sequence goes on along the minus strand of JAHECZ010000023.1, from coordinate 34,692 downwards.
GGCACAAGAACAGAAAGGCGCCGGTCCGAAATATTAATACATGTCTAGGTGAGAGGCCGGGCAAGCATCTGCCCGGCCTTTTTATTTTCCGTAATTCAATTCGTTTGACCATTTCGCTAACACGCATGGATAACCTCAGCGAATATGTCCTCTGACACAACCACCATCCGTCGCGATATTTACTCCATCAGCCGTCTTAACCGTGAGGTTCGCACACTGCTGGAAGGTAGCTTGCCACTCCTGTGGATCGAAGGCGAAATATCGAACCTGACTCGTCACTCCTCCGGGCACTGGTATTTCTCCCTCAAAGACGAAGCTGCTCAAGTACGGTGTGCGATGTTTCGTAATCGTAATATGAATATCGGTTTCAAGCCTGACAATGGCATGCAGGTACTTATTCGCGCTCGAATCAGTCTCTATGAAGCGCGGGGTGAGTTTCAAATCATTGCTGAACACATGGAAGAAGCAGGCGATGGCGCGCTGCGTCGTGCGTATGAAATCCTCAAACACCGCTTACAGGCTGAAGGTTTATTCAATCCCGACCACAAAAAATCCCTCCCACCCTGGCCACGTTGTGTCGGTATCATCACCTCTCCCACGGGGGCAGCAATTCACGACATTCTGTCAACATTACAGCGTCGTTCACCGTTATTATCGGTCATTGTCTACCCGGTGCTTGTGCAGGGCACAAGCAGTGCTGCGCAGATCGCTGCCATGATTCACACCGTTGATTTACGTAATGAATGCGATGTACTCATCATCGCACGTGGTGGCGGATCATTAGAAGATCTCTGGTCATTTAATGACGAGCAAGTAGCTCGTGCCATCTACGCGTGTTCAGTCCCGATAGTCTCGGGTATTGGTCACGAAGTCGATTTCACCATTGCAGACTTTGTCGCCGATCAGCGTGCGCCCACACCCACCGCCGCCGCAGAATTAATCAGCCCCAATCAAATTGAAATTGACTCGCGCTTGCAACAAATCCAGTCCCGTCTTGTCCAATATCTGCAAAATCGGCTAACCCAATCACAACGCCAGATAGAATGGCTAACAAGGCGCTTACCACAACCACGTCGACAATTGCAGAACTGGATGCAACGCCTGGATGAAATACAGCTACGCCAACAAACTGTTATGCGCTTCGCGCTACGCCAGCATGGTTCGCATCTACAGCAATTTATACAACGTTTGCGAAGCGTCAGCCCCAAACAAATGCTGACACAACATCAGCAACGGCTGGGATACCAGACGGAACGGTTACGGCGTAACATGACACAGCAATTAGTACAAAAACAGCAACGACTGAGCAATCTTGCTCATGCGCTGGACACGATCAGCCCATTGGCAACCTTGCAACGTGGCTATGCGATCGCCACGCGCAATGACGATAATCGTCTGATTCAGGATGCAGCGCAAATCCACAAAAACACCTTGGTTGATATACGCTTGGCGCATGGTAAATTACATTGTCGCGTTGAATCTACCTCATCAGATAATTTAAAATAATCACCATGAAATTACCCAACTTACCGTCCCGATATTTATTAATTTGCGTTTTATCTTGCTGGCTCAGTACCATCGATGCAGCATCTGCACCTGCAGGTCTACCTCAATCGAATTCCGTCCCGGGTGGAGTCGCGGTAATTGCTCTACCTGCATCGACAGCTGCGCCTTTAGTTCATTTTGGCAATCAACGGGTTATGGTAAAACACGCCGGGACAGATAATTACGCTATTGTCGGCTTACCACTGTCTACTCATGTTGGTAAACATACCCTCAAAGTGCGCACCACCGATGGCAAAATTCATCAACTCAAATTCCAAGTCACAGACAAAAAATATGCCGCACAACATATTCATCTCGATAATGAACGCCTGGTAACCCCAGGCGCAGAAGACTTGATTCGCATTAAAGAGGAACTGGCACTGTCCCAACAAACCTTTCGCACATGGTCCGAACGCGCCGATATCGACATGCCGTTTGCGATGCCGGTGTCTGGACGTCTAAGCAGTCCATTCGGGCTACGGCGTTTTTTTAATGGCAAACCCAAACAGCCACACTCGGGGCTGGACATCGCGGCTCCTGCAGGCACTGACGTCATTGCGCCAGCGGCAGGAATTGTCGCTACGGTGGGTAATTTTTTTTACAACGGCAACACCCTGTTTATTGATCACGGCCAGGGCTTAGTTACGATGTATTGCCATCTAAGCCGCATTGATGTCAAACAAGGCCAGGTTATCACTCGTGGCCAACACATTGGCGAAGTGGGTATGACCGGCCGCGCCACCGGTCCGCACCTGCATTTTAGTGTGAGTCTCAATGACGCCCGCGTCGAACCAGGCTTATTCCTGCCAGCAAATCACAGTCCTGCGCCTGATCCTGCACGTCCATAATAAAGAATCGGTAGCGCGTGACCTGATTATATTTATCTGGGATTCGCAACTTGACCCGATTGGTGCTGATAAACGTTTATGTCGCAATCACCCATAAGCTAATCTCGTTATGCTACTCACCAACCTTGACTGCGATGTTCTTGAGCCGATGTCCAGGCTTTGCAAAACGCGGCAAATCGCGTACGCTTGGCAGCCGATGCTGCAACAATTCACTGACGAACAACTGATGTTACGCTACCGCGACGGCGATGCCAGCGCTTTTGAGCAGCTCTATACACGCTACAAACAACCTCTGCACCGCTATTTACAACATCAGTGCGGCAACAAAGCCACCGCCGAAGAATTGTTTCAAGATGTATGGATGAACCTGATCCGGGCAAGACAGCGTTACGAAGTCACTGCCAGTTTCAAGACCTTTATTTACCGTATGGCGCATAATCGCCTCATCGATCACTATCGTAAACAACGCCACGGCATTCCCCGCTCCTATCATGAGGATGAAATTCTGCAAAACTCCTGGGAGTTTGCCGATCCGATCAGCCCGGAACAGACGGTTTCAGGCCAGCAACAGTGGCATATACTTTTACAGGCCATCGAAAGCTTGCCGGAAGCGCAACGTGAGGCCTTTTTGCTAAAGGAGAATACCGGTTTAAGTCTTGAGGAAATCGCCAGCATTACCGGCGTCAACAGCGAGACCGCCAAAAGCCGGTTACGCTATGCCGTCAACAAACTGCGTAAAACGCTAGACTTATAGTTATGGCAAACCAAAAACACGATCAACAGGAATTCGACCGCTACCTCCAGGGTAGCTCCCCGCTATCAACGACGTATCAGCATAACGATGCGGGTGGACCCACCGAATTAACCGATGCGCGTATTCTTGCGGCAGCCAAGTCGGCCGTTAACAAACCATCCACCGGTTCACCCTTTGGTGGATATCAGCGCATGGTGCCGACATCCATTGCCGCATTATTCATGCTCACCTTGGCCGCTGTTTTTATCCATGATCAATTTCCATCAACCCCACTACAACCTGCTCCAGTCTTATCCAGCGCACCAACCTCCTCACCGGAGGATCACGCTGCTGCAGTTGTTGGACAAACTGCATTAAATGAATCAGTCAGCACCAGCAAACCACAACCTGCATCAGCGCCTTTGGAATTAGCCCGAGTTGATAGCCAAACTCGCGCAGCACCTGATCCCGTCACAGCTAGCAAAGCTGCATCACCAGCCCCACTTAAAGAACCAATGCATAGATTGCAACAAGATACGGCTAATGCGTATGCAGACACCTCAGCCGGAGCTCGTGGCAAACCTGAAAAAGCTGAGCAATACAAGGAAAAAGGATTGGCAGCTATTGAGGAAAGCAAGACCGCGCGGCTGTCAGACAAAATTGTCGCCACTAAAGTTCGCTCTGCGGATAACTGGTTAACCGACATTGCGGCACGGTTAAAGAACCAACAGATCAAACAGGCCAAAGTGGAATTGCAGGCATTTCGTAAAAACTACCCACATCATGTTATCGATCCAAAACGATTCCCGGAAATTATTCGCCTCCTGGCCGAACTGGAACCAGGCAGTCCTTCGCCCTGATTATTTTCTTTTTACGAACTTCTTCAGGCGCTGCCGTTTCGCGACTTGCCGTGGAGTTAAGGTATTTTTTTTATCCTTGAATGGATTCTCACTACCACGATACACGATCTGCAATGGCGTGCCTTCCATGCGCAGTAGCTTGCGAAAGCCATTCATCAGGTAACGGGAGTAGCTATCTGGTACGGATTGCGTCTGGTTGCCATGAATCACTATCACTGGGGGATTCTTGCCACCCATATGGGCATAGCGTAACTTGATACGTCGCCCACGCACCAATGGTGGCGGGTTGGCAGCAACCAGTGTTATCAGCATTTTCGTTAATTGAGGTGTTGCTACTGCCTTGAAGGCGGAACGATAGGCTTTCGTTATTGCGGCAAACAGATCACCCACGCCAGAACCGTGCAACGCCGAGATAAAATGTATTTTTGCATAATTTATGAAGGATAATTTCAAATCCAGTTCGCGTTGAACCTTGGTACGCTGATCTGTCGATAATCCATCCCATTTGTTCACGGCAATTACCACGGCACGGCCTGACTCCAGTACCATGCCGAGTAAATTCGCATCCTGATCGGTAATGCCCTCCTGAGCATCGAGCAGCACGATCACTACGTGCGCATCCTCAATAGATTGCAAGGTTTTTACAATACTGAATTTTTCAACTGTTTCCTTGACGCGTGCGCGACGACGAACACCCGCCGTATCGATCATGACATAGTGTTGATCATCACGTACAAATGGCAGATAGATACTATCTCGCGTTGTCCCGGGCAAATCAAAGGTAACCAACCGTTCTTCACCCAGGATTCGATTCACCAGGGTGGACTTGCCGACATTTGGCCGACCAAGCACCGCGACTTTAATAGCATCATCTTCAGGCTGAGCTTCATCGGGACTGATGGGGAGATTGATCAGCACCTGCTCGATCATCGATGGTATACCTTCGCCATGTGCAGCAGCGATGGGAAATACCTTCGCAAAACCCAGGCGATAAAATTCGGCAGCAACGTTATCCGGATTCAATCCTTCGGATTTGTTAGCGATAATATATATCGGCTTACCGGTAATGCGTAATCGATCCGCAATTATACTATCACTGGGTAAAAGACCACTACGTGCATCGACCAAAAACAAGATTACATCGGCCTGTTCAACTGCACGCCAGGACTGTAATGCCATCTGTGCATCGATCCCGCTTTTCAGATCTGTCAGGCCACCGGTATCGACTACCAGATAGGGACGATCGCCAATTTTTCCTTCACCAAATTGTCGATCACGCGTAAGCCCGGGTTCATCAGCGACAATCGCATCGCGTGTGCGCGTAAGGCGATTGAACAGCGTGGACTTACCCACATTGGGGCGTCCGACTAAGGCGATGACCGGTTTCATGATTTTGTCTTTGTCTCACTGTGCGTGCATTTACACACAGATGCACTGTGCAAGTTTAAGGGTAGGTCACATCAAAGGCTTCAACATGCCCTTGACGATCCATGGCGATCACACCGGATTCGGTCGTCAACGGCATGGCGAGTATGGAACGGCGTTTGGCAAACAGCAAATCATCATCCGGTTTTTCGTCAAATGAGACTTGCTGTAACAAGCGTGTTCGTGACACAAGTTTGCCTGTATCACGTTTGAGCCAATGTAAATAACCATTAATGTCACCAACGATGACATATTGTTTTTGTAGTTGCGGACGAGTTAACGAACGACGTAGCAACCCATCCTGCTTCCACAGAGTAGAACCATTATTTCTGTCAAGCGCCCAGACTATGCCATCGGTTGCGGTTACATAAATACGATAGGCATCCACCGAAATGCCCACATAGGAATCAAGATCCCGCGTCCAGATAATTTGCCCGGTTGATAACTGCACTGCGGCGAGACGGCCTTGATAGGCGATAACATAAATTATGTCATCCATAACAATGGGATCGCCGTCAATATCGATCATTCTTTCCAAATCGGTACGTCCTTGTGATGCAGCAACCGTGGTTTGCCACAACAACTTTCCCGATTGCAAAGTGTAAGCGACCAATCTGCCTGTATCGTAACCCGATAACACGATATCACCGGCGATTACCGGTGCGCTGGTGCCACGCAATGTCAGAGCCGGAGTACGTTGATCTGTCATCCACAATTGCGTTCCATTGGTCAGGCTAAGTCCATAGAGATTTCCATCGACACAACGCACTACAACAATGCCGCGAGATGATTGCGGTGCGGCTAACACTTCACTCGATACATTGCTATGCCAGCGTAGTTCGCCAGCAGTGGTATCAAACGCCACAACCTCACCATGACTGGTGCCTAATAATAAAGTGTGTCCATCGATGCCAGGGGCGCTTGCAAACGTGTAACTTGTACTAACCTGCCAAAGCACTTTGCCAGTATCAACTGTAAAAGCGGTAACCAACCCGTGCAAATCTGCAACATAACCAATGCCATTTTGAACAACAGGAGCCATTTGCAAATATTGATCACTTCCACCATCACCAAATTTTGCTTGCCAACGTTTATGTATGGCGAAACTGTTATCCAGTGGTTGTAATGCAACCGGTGGCAAAACAGGTGATGGCGATGTAGAACACGCCAGCACATTAGCCAGAAGCAATATAAAGGTGAGTCGTTGCAGCATATTAGGGTTTGGTCTCTTTGGCTGGTGTTGCAGGCGCGGCAGTTGCGACCGTGGGTAAATCATCTCGTTTCATTTCCAGGTATGTACGACGTGTTGCTTGTAGTGCCGCATCTGCTAATGCTTCGACATAGGCAGCACGTGCCTGTTCAATCTTGCCTTGTTGCAAATAAATATCACCGCGCAACTCTGCATACTCACTGATAAACGCAGGCTCCTTTTGTTCAGCTATAAGTGCCAAGGCGGCGTCCAGTTTCTTTTCCTGAATTAGTACGCGGGTGAGACGCAAGCGTGCCAAATGAGTTATGGCTGCATGCGATGCGTGATCAATTGCCCAGCGTAATTGGGTTTCAGCCGCAGGCAAGTCTTTCTTGTCAACCTGGTGTTTGGCCATTGCTAATGCCGCCAATGCAGCATAAGGTGTCCGCTGATAATCATTCTGCAAACTCTGGTATTTGCTGCCGATAATTTCTTCCTGATTTTGTTGCAAGGCATCGTTGAATTCAGCAAATACCACAGAACCACTTTCAGCCTTGGCGTGTTTATGATCCTGCCAGTACCACACGCCAGCAATCCCTGCGATGCCTATCAGCACGCCTACCAAAATGGCTGTGCCATTTTCTTTCCACCAGCGCTTGAGTGCTTCAACCTGTTCATCTTCGCTCAAGTGAATATCCGTCATGATCTGTCCTCAACTTAGTTGATTTATGAAATAATTTTGTAACCAGTCGGTTAATTCAGACTGATTAATTTTTTCCTGTTGGCGCTCTTCACGCAGAAATTTTATCGAAATCTGTTGTTGTGAACATTCGTCCTCACCCAGAATCAACGCCAGAATCGCCCCCGTTTTGTCAGCACGTTTCATCTGACTTTTAATACTGCCGCCACCCAAATTGCCTTGCAGCCGCAGGGTTGGCAGTGCATCACGTAATCGTTCCGCCAGCAGCAGGCCTTGTTGTTCTGCCTGTGGTCCGACCATGATGGCATAGACATCACAGTGAGATATCTCTGCCGGTGACAATGTTTCCAGCAGCGCCACAATCCGTTCAATACCAATGGCGAACCCTACCGCATGCGTCGCACTACCGCCTAATTGCGCGACCAGGCCATCATATCGCCCCCCAGCACATACAGTACCTTGCGCACCCAGCCTGGTTGTCACCCATTCAAATACGGTTCGATTGTAATAATCCAAACCACGTACCAGGCGAGGATTTACTTTAAAACTGATGCCAAGATGCTGTAAAAGCGCACACAGCTGTTCAAAATGTAATTTTGATTCCTCGTCCAGGTGCGCCATTAATTTCGGGGCCGCCTCGATCATAGACTGCATCGCTGGATTCTTGCTATCCAGAATACGCAAGGGATTACTGTGTAAACGCCGCTGGCTATCTTCATCAAGTTGACTGGTGTGAGCGTTAAAATACTCAACTAAAACTTGTCGATAATTCTGCCGAGCCTCGCTTGATCCCAAGGAATTGATCTGTAACTCCACTTCGTGCTGCAAACCCAAATTACGCCACAGGCGCGCCGTTAATATAATCAATTCAACATCAACATCAGGTCCGGTTAACCCGAACACCTCTACACCTAATTGATGGAATTGCCGATAGCGACCTTTCTGCGGTCTTTCATGCCGAAACATCGCGCCGCCATACCATAATTTCTGAATCTGGTTATAGAGCAAGCCATTTTCTATAGCAGCCCTGACACAACCGGCTGTTCCTTCAGGACGCAGAGTCAGACTGTCTCCATTTCTATCATCGAATGTATACATTTCCTTTTCGACAATATCAGTTACTTCACCAATCGAGCGTTTGAATAGCTCGGTCATTTCAAGCAATGGCAAACGAATTTCGTTATAGCCGTATTGCGACATCAGGCCACGAAATTGATCTTCCAGCAAACGCCATGTTGGCGCCTGCGCTGGCAGAATATCATTCATGCCACGAATTGCCTGGATGGTCTTACTCACTGAGGAAATCCTGCAAGGTTAACTGAGCTATCGAAATCACGTTTGTATGAAATTATTTATGATTTTCCCAGAATAAAAATTGCTACATCATTCTGGGTGTAATCTTTAGTGTCAAACCGCTTACCCTGATAATACACCTCGACACCACCGGCATAACCCAATAAAACCCAGAGAGGCGTCTCGCCATGCAGTGTGAGTTCGGTATTTTTCTCCACCAACCGAAAAATTAATCGCTCCCCGTGCGCATCCTTAACTTCAGTCCAGGAATCAGCCAGGTATTTTAAACGTAGCTCTTTCAGATTTTTAGCGAGTGGTTTTTTACTGCTATCCGTTGGCTCAGTTTCTGGCGCAGAACTTTCATCCGGCGGCGTGATTGGCAAGTTAGGTAGCTGCGGATCCACAGGCGGCAGTGTTGACTGCGAAGGTGGCGCCGTGTTTACTTCAGATGACGGTGCAGTATGCGTTACCGGTGTACGTTTAGTCTCAAATAAGTGCAGTTGTTCGGCAAACCATAGAAATCCGGCGGCAACCGCCAGCATGACAATCAACAGTATGGCAAGTCGCACCCACCGGGAATTACTCCGCCGTGGCGGCAATATGTTGATGTTCTCAGGAACGATCGCCGCTTCGACGACTTGCCCTTGCGTATAGGCCTGCACAATTTCATTTTCAGGCAGATGCAATAGACGCGCATATGAACGCAGATAGCCACACACATACGCAGCGCCAGGCAACTTCTCATAGTTATCCTCTTCCAGAGCGCTAATAAGCTGCGGGTCCAGACGTAAATGACTGGCGACTTCAGCAACCGAAATATGTCCCGCCTCACGCGCAGCGCGCATACGCCGTCCAGGCAATAACCGTTTGGGTTTATCATCAATCTCGCGCATCTCGATGTTTTCGTCAGTCACTTTTTATTTTTCCTTTCTGGCTTCGAGATTTTTTAGTAGATCGGTTTCCCGAGCGTCCGGATATTTACCTTTGAGATTAATGGCATAACTCGATGCAGCAGACATATTGCCACGCGATTTTTCCAGTAAATAACCCAACCACAACGTGTTGGGGGTTTGTTGAGCTAATGGTAAAAACCGTGCGTAATATTGGTAGGCAGTTTTAATATCGTGTCTGTCATAGTGAATTTGCGCCAAATTCACCAGGCTCTTGGGTAACTTTGAATTTAGCTGCAATGCTTTTCGAAAAGATTCCTCAGCCTGATAGAGATCGCCTTTACTCAGCGCGCAGAGTCCCAGATTTTCATTCGCTTCGTCCTTATTCGGATATAGAGGATCGTTGATGGCATTATTGAAATGTTTTGTGGCCCGATCATATTCCTTAATTTCACACAAGAACACGCCGTAATTGTTAAACAAAATCGGATCATTCTTTGACAGACTCATGGCAATTTCAAAATGTTCTTTAGCTTTATCGAATTGCTTTAAGCGACGATGCAATTCAGCCTTATATTGGTGCGCCTTGGCATTGTTTGGATCAAAAGCTACCGCTTTCTCGAGCTTCTTCATGGCTAATTCAAGCCGATTTTGTTGCATATAGCCAAGTCCGAGCTGGGTATTGGCTTCCGATGCACGCTCAGCATCAACAGGTCCTGCAACTTGTTCAGTTGTACACGCTGTTAAAGTTATGAGTACTATCGCAAGGCTGATCAACCGATACATTAAGTCGCTCCCTGGGCATTGTTACGTCGTAAGGTACGTTTGGTACGATCCGTTACCTGGCCTGCGAGTTGTCCACATGCTGCATCGATATCATCGCCGCGGGTTTTACGGGTCATGGTCATTAAACCCGCTTCCATGAGAATATCGCGGAAGGCATTGATACGTGCCCAGGATGAAGTGCGATATCCCGTTCCTGGAAATGGATTAAACGGAATCAGATTTACCTTGGCTGGCACATCACGCAACAATCTTACCAAAGCACGAGCCTGCTCCAGGCTATCATTCACACCATCGAGCATGACATATTCAAATGTCACCCGACGCCGTGGACCATCAATGACATAACGTCTGCAGGCCGCGAGCAATTCCTTGATCGGATATTTGCGATTTAAAGGCACTAATTGGTTACGCAATTCATCGTTCGGTGCGTGTAACGACACTGCCAGACTGACATCACTGACTTCTTTGAGTCGATCCATGGCAGGAATGACCCCGGATGTACTGAGTGTCACGCGTCGTTTGGAAAGACCGTAACTGTCATCATCCATCATTAATGACATCGCCTTCACCACATTATCAAAGTTCAATAAGGGTTCGCCCATCCCCATTAATACAACATTGGATATCACCCGTTGATCCGGACGCGGCGTCACATTAAGTGCACGATTCGCCACCCACAACTGGCCAATTATCTCGCCAACTGACAAATTGCGATTAAATCCTTGCTGTGCCGTCGAACAGAAACTGCATTCCAGTGCACAACCCACTTGCGAGGAAATACACAAGGTGGCGCGGTCCGCTTCCGGGATAAATACGCTTTCGATACAGTTGCCACTATCAAGGCGCAAAGCCCATTTGATCGTACCGTCATTCGAATATTGTTCAGTTGCAATTTCCGGTGCGCGCACTTCAGCATGCTGTTTGAGTTTATCGCGTAAAGCTTTACTGAGATTGGTCATCTCATCAAAATCAGCCACGCCACCTTGGTAAATCCACTTAATAACCTGTGAAGCACGAAACGGCTTTTCGCCCAGCTCAACAAAAAAAGCCTGTAAGCCAGGGCGATCCAGATCCAATAAATTGATTTTGCCGTTTGTGTTCACAGTCAACCTGAAGGTTTAACGCGTCCGCGGACAGAGCTCGTTATCTTTGAAGAAGAATTGAATTTCTGCCTTGGCGGTATCCGGACCGTCCGAACCGTGCACGGCATTTTCAGTAATATCATTGGCGAAATCAGCGCGAATCGTGCCGGGCGCGGCATTCTTGGGATTGGTTGCACCCATAACATCGCGATTCTTGGCAATGGCACCTTCGCCTTCCAGAACCTGAACCATGATCGGACCAGAAGTCATGTATTGAACCAATTCACCATAGAACGGCCGATCTTTATGGACGGCATAGAATTGGCCCGCGAGTTCCTTGTTCATATGCATCATTTTGGCCGCAATGATTTTCAGACCTGCCTTCTCGAAACGGGCATAGATTTGCCCAATCACATTTTTAGCCACTGCATCAGGTTTAATAATCGAAATGGTACGTTCAACAGCCATCGAAGAGTCCTCAAATTTGATTCAAATACAATAACATATAACCCATGTATACACGCGGGTTTGCTTCACAATTGGGGTGGGAATTGTAGCCCTGCTGAAGGGGCTAAGCAATTGAATTACTAGGCTCTTTCGTCAATCCAGGCCATTTGAATGGCCTCCAAAATCTTCTCACCGGAGTGCGCAGGTACATCGTCAAATTCAGCCAGCCCGCAGACCCATTGGTGCAGGTCAGTAAAGCGGACTAACCGTGGATCGACCTCTGGATGGGCTTCATCCAGGGCAATGGCCAGTTCTAATGAGTCAGTCCATTTGAGTCCCATGGTCATACTCCTGCTATTTACGATGTTCCGACACCATATTGATGGTGTATTTGGGTATTTCGACCACCAGATCGGTTTTACCCACCAAGGTTTGACAACTTAGCCTTGAATCGGGGTCCAGGCCCCAGGCTTTATCGAGTAAATCTTCTTCTACTTCAGTAGCCTCAGCTAATGAGTCACCGCCTTCGCGTACATAGACATGACAAGTGGTACAGGCACATGATTTTTCACAGGCATGTTCGATCTCAATGCCATGCTGCAATGCCGCATCACAAATACTGATCCCGGGCTGCACATCAATGACGGCGCCTTCAGGGCAAGCGTCTACATGTGGTAAAAATATGATTTTTGTCATGGATGATTACTTCGGATTAATAAATTCATTCAGATTATGGCCAGCTAACGCCTGTTTAACGCTACGATCCATCCGGCGCGCTGCAAATTGTTGCGTCGCTTTATCCAACTGCTCGATACCGGTTTTGATAGCGCGCGCATTGGTACCCTTCCCCAATTGTTGTAAATTGCCAAGAGCCTGATCAATATTGCGGCGTTCATCAACACTGAGTAGCTCGCCATCGACCGCAAGTGCAGCATTCACTGCTTCCATCACACGATCCGCTTCGACCTGTTCCTCACGCAGCGTGCGTGCAGCAACATCATCCTGCGCATGTTGCATGGAATCCCGCAACATCTGTTCAATTTCAGCATCGGTTAAACCATAGGATGGCTTCACTTGCACATGGCTCTCTACGCCCGTGGTTTGCTCGCGGGCCGTCACGGATAACAAGCCATCGGCATCAACCTGAAAACTGACTCGAATTCGGGCAGCACCGGCAACCATCGGGGGAATACCGTGTAATGAAAAACGTGCGAGTGAACGGCAATCACTTACCAGTTCGCGCTCACCTTGCACGACATGAATGGTCATCGCCGTCTGACCATCTTTAAAGGTGGTAAACTCCTGGGCACGCGCTACCGGAATGGTGGTATTACGCGGAACAATTTTCTCAGCCAAACCACCCATTGTTTCCAAACCAAGGGATAATGGAATGACATCAAGGAGTAACATTTCGTCATCAGGTTTATTACCGACGAGGATATCGGCCTGAATTGCCGCGCCCACTGCGACAACTTTATCCGGGTCGATATCGACCATCGGACTGGCACCAAAGAATTCTCCAATTTTTTCGCGTACTCGCACCATGCGTGTCGAACCACCCACCATGACCACCGCCTGGACTGCTGATGTATCTATTTGTGCATCTCGCAAGGTACGACGACAGGTTGCCAATGTTTTTTGAATAAGCGGATCAACCAGAGTGTGTAATTGCTCGCGAGTCAGCATTCCTTGCCAACGAATTCCCGAGTCAGTGGCCACCGAAATATCGACTGATGTTTGTTGACTCAGTGCTTCTTTTGCTGCACAAGCTGTTTGTAATAGTTGCCGCAGTTGTGCATGGCCCGACTCGTTTGCAATCCCGGCTTGGTGCATAATCCATTCGGCAATTAACCGATCGAAATCATCGCCCCCCAAGGCGGTGTCACCGCCAGTGGCCATGACTTCAAACACGCCTTTATTGAGGCGTAGAATGGAAATATCAAAGGTACCGCCGCCCAAATCGTACACCGCAATGACACCTTCGGTTGCCTTATCAAGTCCATATGCCACAGCCGCCGCAGTCGGTTCATTCAATAAACGCAATACCTTTAATCCAGCGAGTTTACCTGCATCCTTGGTAGCCTGACGTTGTGCTTCATCAAAATAAGCCGGTACGGTAATCACCACACCATTGAGCTCACCACCTAAAGTAACCTCGGCACGTTGCCGCAGCGCCCGCAGGATCTCTGCTGACACTTCAATCGGACTTTTCTCACCATCAACGGTACGTATGCGCATCATCGCCGTGTCAGTCTGGGTAAATTCGTACGGTAACTGTCGTCCAAGATGTTTAACATCCGCCAAACCACGTCCCATGAAACGCTTCACTGAAATAATCGTATTCAATGGATCACTGACAGCCAGGCGTTTGGCCTGTTCACCCACCAGCGGTTCAGCGGCGGCACGATAGTGCACGATCGATGGCAGCAAGTGCTTGCCAGATTCATCGGGCAAGGTTTCAGCAATGCCACTGCGCAAGGCGGCTACCAAAGAATTCGTGGTGCCCAAATCAATACCAACCGCCAAGCGACGCTCATGGGGCTTGGTAGATTGTCCGGGTTCTGAAATTTGTAAAAGTGCCATGTGCAATTACGTCGTTAATGTTTATAGGGAATCGAGCAACTCGCCTTCAATCGCTTCTGCTTCCTGGTTAATCTTTGTAATGAACTGTAGCTTGTTGACTACGGCCATCGCAGCTTGCCAATTGTTGGCGCCAAGCGTATCAGCCAACTCTTGTTCCAAATCAACACGACGGACATTGATCGTTTGCAGCAACTTCGTTAACACACTCATGGAATCAGCCTGTTCACGCACTTCGGCAAGAACCTCGCGCCACTCCATTTGTTCCAGCAGAAATTCATTGTCTGATGTTGTTTGACTTTCATCATTAAAGACAACGCCGTTCAGCTCCAGCAGATATCGACCGCGAGTCATGGGAATTCGTAAAGTTTGATAGGCTTCGTTCACCAAGGCGGCCTGCTCCACCGCCAATCGCCGTTCACGATCAGTGCCGCTGGCAAAGCGATCCGGATGAAAAATCCGTTGCAGTTCACGATACCGCTGTGCTAATGCATCGGTGTCGAGTTTAAAAGATGCCGGGATTCCAAACAACTCAAAATAATTCCGCGAATTTCCGTTAGTCATGAACAACAAACACGACTAGACATTAAAACTTTCGCCGCAGCCGCAGGTTGCCTTGACGTTGGGGTTATTAAATTTAAATCCCTCATTTAATCCTTCTTTGGCAAAATCCAGTTCCGTACCATCCAGATAGATTAGGCTCTTGGGATCAATGAAGATTTTCACACCCTGAGTTTCAAACACAGCATCCGCCGGATCGGCAGCATCGACAAACTCCAGTACATAGGCCATGCCTGAACAACCGGTGGTTTTCACACCCAGTCGCAGGCCAGTACCCTTGCCACGATTCGTCAAAAAACTTTTGACGCGCTCCGCCGCTTTTTCAGTCATTGTAATCGACATAATTACCTCTGCCAGTCTCGTACTCAGGCATCATTTTTCTTTTTATAATCTTCAATTGCTGCACGGATAGCATCTTCTGCCAATACAGAACAGTGCACTTTCACCGGTGGGAGTTCCAGCTCTTCTGCAATTTGAGAATTTTTAATCTGGGCCGCTTCATCGAGTGTTTTACCTTTGACCCATTCGGTTAACAATGAACTCGAAGCAATAGCCGAACCACATCCATAGGTTTTGAACTTGGCGTCTTCAATAACACCATTATCATTTACTTTAATTTGCAAGCGCATCACGTCGCCACAAGCTGGTGCACCCACCATGCCCGTACCAACCGTTTTGTCTTCCTTGCTGAGGGTTCCTACGTTACGTGGATTTTCATAATGGTCGATGACTTTATTGCTGTATGCCATAACTGTTTACCTCTTTAAAATTTATTGCTGATAGGCAATCAATGCGCTGCCCATTTGACGTTGCTGAGATCGATACCTTCTTTGTGCATTTCCCATAATGGGGATAATTCACGTAATTTGCCGATCTTGCTCCGAATTTGGTTAATTGCGAAATCGATTTCTTCCTTGGTGGTAAATCTGCCCATGGTAAAGCGAATGGAGCTATGCGCTAACTCATCCGAGCGACCCAAAGCACGCAATACATAGGAAGGCTCGAGGCTCGCTGAAGTACAGGCAGAACCGGATGAGACCGCCAGATCCTTCAACGCCATGATCAGCGATTCACCTTCAATAAAATTGAAACTGATATTTAGATTATGCGGGATACGCGCTTCCATATCGCCATTAATGTAGACCTCTTCAATATCCTGCAGGCCTGCAAGCAAACGATCCCGCAACATGCGAACACGTTCGTTGTCACTGGCCATGTCTTCTTTGGCATAACGAAATGCCTCACCCATACCAACGATTTGATGTGTTGCCAGCGTCCCGGATCGCATACCACGTTCATGACCACCACCATGCATCTGTGCTTCGATGCGCACCCGTGGTTTGCGCCGCACATACAACGCGCCGATACCTTTTGGACCGTAGATTTTATGCGCTGACAGCGACATTAAATCAACTTTCAACTCTTCCATATCAATGGGGACTTTGCCGGCACTTTGCGCGCCATCTACATGCAAAAGAATACCGCGCGCACGAGTTAATTCACCGATCGCCCTGATATCCTGGATTACACCAATCTCATTATTGACATGCATGATCGATACTAAAATGGTGTCGTCACGCAAGGAGGCTTTGAGTTTATCCAGATCGATCAAGCCATTGGTTTCTGGATCCAGATAAGTAACCTCAAAACCTTCTCCTTCCAAAAACCGGCAGGTATCCAGCACGGCCTTATGCTCGGTTTTGCAGGTAACAATGTGACGGCCTTTCTTGTTGTGGAAATAGGCGACACCTTTAATTGCCAAATTATCCGATTCGGTTGCGCCGGAAGTGAAAACGATTTCTTTCGGATCGGCATTGAGCAGCGCGGCTACATCCGCACGCGCCTGATCGATTGCAGCTTCGGCATGCCAGCCATACATATGCGAACGCGATGCAGGGTTACCGAAATTACCTTCCAGCGTTAAGTGTTTACACATCGTCTCAGCAACACGCGGATCAACTGGTGTGGTTGCAGAGTAATCCAGATAAATGGGTGTTTTCATGGTTCTCAATCTTTACTTATTCAATAACGTTTTCTATGAAGATATTACCTGTGCATATATTTGATATGTCAGGATGCTGTAGCAACTTCACGTTTTGCAGCACTCACATTGACAGGCTGCGAATTCTTTTGCAGGCGCTCCTGGCGTGCAGCTACTTGTTTTACCCCTTCTTTTTCCACCAGGGTACCCAGGCTGATGCCGCAGAGAAATTGATGAATCTGGCTGCTGAGTTCTGACCATAACTCATGGGTCAGACACTGTTGATCATCCTGGCAGTTCGATAAACCACCGCAGCGCGTCGTTTCCACTTTCTCATCAACGGCAGTAATCACATTAGCGACTGGAATTTCATGAGGAGAACGGCTCAGGCGATAACCGCCGCCGGGACCACGTGTGCTATCGACCAGACCCTGCTTACGCAATTTTGCGAACAGTTGTTCCAGGTAGGACAGGGAGATACCCTGCCGGTGAGAAATATCCGCTAACGTGGTGGGACCTTCGTTATAATGGAGCGCCAAATCCAGCATTGCAGTGACGGCATAACGGCCTTTGGTTGTCAGTCTCATTGTACTATCCTGTCTAATTTAGTAATCTATTAATTACCGATGTAGACAAGTATACATATCCGAGTATTTTAGTCAAGTATTTCTTCCTAACCGCTACTTCCTCTTCTAATTTCCGTAACTTATTATTTTTCTTCACCTTTTGAGTCTAAATGTTCTTCATTTGCGGTCGGAGTCAACACATCACATACACCTAAATCCGGCAATTTGACCACTTCCAGCTCCATCCCTAAGGTCTTAAGTGATTTGCACATGTTCTGCATCTGGGTATCCATGGCATGGACGTGATCTAGCAATGCATCAATTGCGACCGCAACCGGGTCAGGCATATCTGCACTCGCACCGTAGGCATCAAAGCCGATTCGTTGCGCAAAGGCTTTACGCCGCGCATTGGATTCATCCTGCTCTTTGTTACGAATCACCCGACCTGGAATCCCAACTACAGTGGCCCCTGGCGGCACATCTTTAACCACAACGGCATTGGAACCAACCCTGGCCCCTTCTGCCAGAGTGATTGGGCCTAGCACTTTTGCACCAGCGCCGATGACAACATTATTGGCCAAGGTGGGATGCCGTTTACCCTGCTGCCAGGAAGTACCGCCAAGAGTAACCCCGTGGTATAGCGTGCAATCATCACCGATCTGCGCTGTTTCCCCTATCACCACACCCATGCCGTGATCGATAAAAAATCGTCTGCCGATTATGGCGCCGGGATGAATTTCAATGCCGGTAAACCAACGCGCCAAGCCAGCCAGCCAACGCGCCAGCCACTTGAAATGCCAGCGCCATAAACGATGATTGATACGATGAAACAACAGGGCATGTACCCCCGGATAGGTAGTGATGATCTCCAAGCGATGACGCGCCGCCGGATCACGGGCAAAGACACAATCAATATCTTCAAGAAATCGTCGCAACATAAAAATTGGGCCAAACTAGATTGGATAGATTAAGGATAACCGAGCTATCTCCGTTTCCATAGAACTGTTGTATGAAAATTTTACGACGCTGATGTTTTATCATCCACGGCAGCCAGAATTCCTCGTAAAATGTTCATCTCCATCTTGTCCAGTTGTGCGCGATTAAACAGGCGGCGTAAGCGTCGGAACAGTTGTCGCGGATTCTCGGGATCATAGAAACCAATTTGCTGTAAGGTTGTCTCCAAATGTGTGAATAGGCCTTCGAGTTCGGCTGCAGTAGCAAGCGGATGATCTGCAGTGACCTGCACTGTTTGACCCTGCTGGGCCAATTCTGCCATGCGGATTTCATAGGTAATCACTTGTACAGCGGCACCCAAATTAAGTGAGCTATATTCCGGATTAGCAGGAATATGGACATGCCAGTGACATTTCTCCAGCTCTTCATTTGTCAGTCCAGTATCCTCGCGACCAAATACCAGGGCAATTTTCTGCGTAGCTGCTGTCTGCACAACCAGCTGGGCGCATTGATGCGGATCTACCGTTGGCCAGGGAATGGTACGCAAACGGGCACTGGCGCCAATTACAAGTCCACAGTCAGCGATTGCCTGGTCAAAACTGCGGGTAACAGTTGCCTGCCTCAATATATCGAGTGCCCCGGCAGCGCGAGCACGTGCTTCACTGTCCAGAACCTCGCGCTGGGGCTCGACGATCACGAGCTGGGTCAAGCCCATGTTCTTCATCGCACGTGCCACCGCACCCATGTTACCCGGGTGGGATGGATTAACCAGGACGACCTGAATATTTTGATATACCCTGTTGCTCACGTTTTTTTATCCCAGTTTTGCCTGTAATTCTGCTAACATCCGCACCGCGCGCGGGCATACTATGCCTGTTTGTCGCTTGTTCTTTCAAACAACAGTCACGACGAGGTCGGCCATGCATCCGATGTTAAATATTGCTGTGCGCGCCGCACGCAAAGCCGGGGATATTATCGCCCGATTTTCCAATACGGTGGATACGCTTACTATATCCAACAAAGCCGAAAACGATTTCGTCAGTGAAGTTGACCATCTGGCCGAACAGGCCATTATTCAAATTATTCTCAAAGCTTACCCGGACCACGGCATTCTTGCTGAGGAAAGTGGCGGGCATAATGCCGATAGTGAATACCAATGGATTATCGACCCACTTGATGGGACGACCAATTTTTTGCATGGTTTCCCGCAATACGCAGTTTCTATCGGTTTACGACTCAAAAATCGCATGGAAGTGGCTGTTGTTTATGATCCCATTAAACAAGAAATGTTCACCGCCAGCCGTGGTCGTGGTGCCCATCTGAATGACAAACGCATCCGGGTCACCAATCGTAGCAGTCTCAAGGGCGCGTTGTTGGGCACTGGCATTCCATTCCGCAATCTCGATAACCTGGACACCTATTTAGCCATGCTGCGTGCGTTATTACCCGACACGGCTGGTATCCGTCGTGCCGGTTCGGCGGCACTCGACTTAGCCTACGTTGCGGCTGGTCGTATGGATGGCTTTTGGGAATACGGACTCAATCCGTGGGATATGGCGGCCGGTATCTTATTAGTCGAGGAAGCTGGCGGTATTATCAGCGATTTTCAGGGTGGGTTTGATTATTTTGAGTCGGGCAATATCGTGACAGCCAATCCCAAAATCCTCAAAGCCATGTTACAGGCCATTCAACCCTGTCTGGCCAAGCCCTGAGCTATTAAGGTATGCATTTCCCGGACGCTACTGCCTAAGAACATGGTGGAGGAGCGATGCCGAAACAACCGACAAAACCAATACCAGGTGGAAAATCACTGGAAATGACGATGCGTGATGTCATGGATGGCCTGGCTGACTCAGCATGCCAGATGGCGTATAGCTCCGCCACGCTCAATATGGAAATTCTATCCCTCGCCGCGCCGCAGCAAAACGCATTAGCAACACGCCGCGCCCCGGTTGTAGCGGTTAGCGCCGCCCGCAGCCAAAATATCGTGGATTATCTGATCCGACGAGAAAGCAATTTGGCATACCGCACTGCTACAGCGTGAGTACGTCCAGCAATTGACCCTAATCCCTGATTCGTGATACCACTACGCTTTCATTGAGGTGAAATAGTATGGCGAGTCCGTATAAACGTATCTTCTTAACCTTGTTAGCCCCCCCGCTGGCAGTCTGTCGCTTCGGTTGTGCACGCTGTTGTGCAGCACCGATTGCTGTGTTTTGGCTCAGCGGCATCGGCGCGATTGTGTATGGCGTATTAGGCGGGCCAGCAAATCTTGCCACTACCAGCTGGACTACGGTACTGCTGGGAGTTGGCATGTGGGTGCTTGCTGCAATCTGGGCGCTAACCGTCATCAAAACAATCGACGATCCTAACTGCAAGCCGAATCGCCCGTCGCTCTGCGCCGCCTTCGGATCGCACTCGACCGATAGCAACCCACTTGACGATGTTAAAAAATATTACTGAAACATATCCCCAATAAAAAACGGCAGGATTTCTCTGCCGTTTTTTATTACCAGTCAATCCAAGCGGAATTTAGGGCATTTCATCGATAACCTTGTCACCTTCTTTGGTGACAGGTAGTAAATGCGTGCGTTCTAGCCCTAACCAAAGTGCTGCGCTACTCGCAACATAGATCGAAGAATAGGTACCGACACCAATACCAATAATCATCGCGGTAGAAAATGGCAGCAAAACCTCACCACCCCAGAAGAACATGGCGATCAATGCCAGTAAAGTCACAAATGAGGTAATGATGGTACGCGACAGCGTTTGGTTCATCGAGGAATTGACGACGTCGGCAGGTGTGCCAGTGCGTAATTTACGGAAATTTTCCCGGATACGATCATAAACAACCACCGTATCATTGAGCGAGTAACCAATGACGGCGAGCAACGCCGCTAGCACGGTTAAATCAAACGGCCATTGGAACACCGAGAAAAACCCGGCAGTGATAATAACGTCGTGCAAGGTTGCCATGATTGCAGCCAGTGAAGAACGCCATTCAAATCGCAGATAGACATAAATAAAAATACCCGCAAACACGATCAGCATGGCAATACCGCCATCATCACGCAATTCTGAACCCATCTTGGCGCCAACGAAATCCTGTTGGCGTATTTCCAAATCAGGGTCCGTTTTTTCTCTGAGCGTAGCCACGACTTTATTGGTGATTTTGGCATCGCTGGTATCATCTTTAATAGGCAAACGAATCGATACCAGTTGCGCCGATCCCATATTTTGAATCACGGATTCGGTAAAACCCAGTTCCGATATCACCTGACGCACTTTACTGATTTCTACCGGCTTGCTATAGGCTAATTCCAGCTGGATACCACCTTTGAAATCCAGACCAAGGTTAAATCCTTGGGTAGCAAATGACAGAATTGAACCCAGTACCAACACCGCAGATATCGAGGCATTGATCAGCCGCGCGCGCGGATTCATGAAATTAAAGTTGGGAGTTTTGCCAAAGAATTTCATGTTGGGATCCTGCTTAAATTGAAAGAGATTTAATTTTCTTGCCACCCACGATCAGGTTCACGATAGCGCGTGTACCCATAATTGCAGTGAACATCGAGGTAGCAATACCAATGGTTAATGTCGTGGCAAATCCTTTGATAGGACCAGTGCCAAAAATAAACAGCGCCAGCGCGGCAATCAAGGTGGTGATATTCGAATCGGCAATTGTCGCCATAGCACGTTCATAACCGGCGGCAATACTCGCTTGCGGTGTATTGCCTAATGCCAGTTCTTCACGGATACGTTCATAGATGAGCACGTTGGCATCGACTGCCATACCGACGGTTAACGCAATACCGGCGATACCCGGCAAGCTGAGTGACGCCTGAAACATCGACAGAACAGCGACGATCATCACGACGTTAATCGCCAATGCCGTATTGGCCAGCATACCGAAGCCGCGGTAATAGAACAGCATGAATGCCGCAACTAACAAAAACCCTAGCAATACCGAATTAACGCCTTTCGCGATATTATCCGCGCCAAGTGCAGGGCCGACAGTACGTTGCTCGACTACCTTGATTGGCGCAGCCAGGGCACCTGCACGCAGTAACAACGCCAGCTTGTTGGCTTCCGCCAACACCATCGTGCCGCCACTGATCTGGAATTGGCTGGAAAAAATCCCTCGAATCGTTGCCAGGCTGATCACTTCTTCAGTCTGCAAGTATTCTGTTTCCTTTTTACCGTTGATTTCAACCTCTTTGGGTTTTTGTTCGATAAAGACCACGGCCATGCTTTTGCCAACATTGGCCTTGGTGTTCTCACCCATTTTCAATGCACCAGTACCGCTCAAATGGACATTCACGGCAGGCAGGTTGTTTTCATCCGAGCCGACAAAGGCATTGCTGATTTCTTTACCGGTAACAACCACTTTGTTTTTCAATAACACTTCACGATCGTTATCACGGAATTTATAGATGCGCGCACCAAAAGCTCGTCCGGCTTTGGCATCAGCAAGCGTATATTGATCTTCTTCCATACGGAATTCCAGGCTGGCGGTCGCACTGATCGTATCCATCACTTCGGCGGAATTCTGTACGCCGGGTAACTCGACAACAATACGATCAACACCCTGACGAACAATTACCGGCTCCAGCAACCCCTGATATTTATCATCCAGGCGTTTCTTGATAACGGTGATAACCTGCACCACGGTATTCGTTTGAAATTCTTTCAGAGCCGCAGCAGTAAACGTTCCTTTCAATACGGCGTCAGAACCACGCGTCTCATCGGAATATTCCAACCTATTCAGATCGGCCTGGGTTTTTAGAATGTCCCTGGCGCGCTCACGTTGGTCAGCGTTATTAAAAATAAATTCGATGCCATCGTCATTGGACGACATGCTGCGCTGCTTAACGTCTTTATTCTTTCTGACTGCCTCACGCAAGGCATCACTCATTCTATCCTTGAGATTTTCATATTCCTGACGCAAGGGCGTTTTCATGCCGACTTCGATCAGCAAATGCAGGCCGCCGCGCAAATCCAGGCCCATATACATGGGTTTGGCACCCATTGCGCTTAGCCAGTTGGGAATGGCGCGCATCAAATTCAATGCCACCGTATATTCATCGCCGAGCGCTGCAGCGACCAGTTGCTTCGATTTGAATTGATCCGCGACCGAATTAAAGCGAATCAACAATGATTCATCATGTATCTCGGCAGATTTAAGCTTGATGTTACCTGTTTCAATAGCCTGCTTGACCTGTTCCAGCGTTGCCGGTGTGACTTTGGCTTTATGTGATCCAATAATCTGCAGTACCGGTTCATCACCATATAAATTTGGTAAGGCATAGACAACGCTGATGATTAACAACACCAGAATGAGCAGGTACTTCCATAATGGATACTGATTCATGTTATTCCTTGTCGGCGGCCTTGATACTGCCCTTGGGTAACGCGGTAGCGATGGCCTGACGTTGCACTTTTACGTGTACGCCATTGGCAACCTCCAGCGTGATGTACTGTTCGCCCATTTCGACGATCTTACCGAGCATGCCGCCGTTGGTAACAATTTCGTCATTCTTGCCCAGCGCATCAACCATCTGGCGATGTTCCTTGGCGCGTTTTTGCTGTGGACGAATCAGTAAAAAATAAAATATGGCAATCATGCCACCGAAGAATAGGAACATGGTTATCGGGTCACCGCCGCCGGCAGGGGCACCAGCATCAGCATAGGCATTCGTTATCAGCAAACTCATCTCGTCCTACCTCTTTAATTTTGGATTATTGGCCAGCGTATGGCCGCGTATTATGACATAGGCTGGCCGCTTTGCGACCGTCTGGCGTAAAAATCCGCGACATATTCCTGTAACCTGCCTCGTGTAATCGCCTCGCGCAAGTCCCGCATCAGCCGTTGGTAATAATGCAGGTTGTGGATACTGTTCAACCGTGCACCAAGAATCTCGCCAGCCCGATCCAGATGTCGCAAATAGGCCCGGCTGTAATTCTTGCAGGTGTAACAATCACAATCGGGATCGAGTGGCGCGGTATCCTCCTGATACTGACTGTTCCGAATACGCACAACACCGTTACTGGTAAATAAATGGCCGTTGCGTGCATTGCGCGTAGGCATCACACAATCGAACATATCAATACCACGACACACGGCATCAACAATATCTTCGGGTGTACCTACGCCCATCAAGTAATGCGGTTTGTCCGCTGGCAGGAAAGCTTGCAGAGAATCCAACATCGCCAGCATTTCTTCTTTGGGCTCACCCACCGACAATCCGCCGATGGCATAACCATCAAAACCAATCTCGATTAATCCCGCCAGCGAGGTTCGTCGCAAATCCGGATACATGCCGCCTTGTACGATTCCAAACAACGCGGCGGGATTATCCGCATGCGCTTGTTTGCTGCGCCGAGCCCAACGCAGTGACAATTCCATGGACTGACGCGCTTGTGTTTCAGTCGCCGGATACGGCGTGCATTCATCAAATATCATGACAATATCCGCACCCAGCTCACGCTGCACCTGCATCGAGACTTCCGGACTTAAGAAAACCTTATCGCCATTGATGGGTGAGGCAAATGTTACGCCGCGTTCCTCGATTTTGCGCAATTCACCCAGACTCCACACCTGGAACCCGCCGGAATCGGTCAGGATGGGGCCCTGCCAATGCATAAAATCATGCAAGTCGCCATGTGCGCGAATCACCTTGGTGCCCGGGCGCAGCATTAAGTGAAATGTATTACCCAACACAATCTGCGCGCCGGTATCAAGTAATTCCTCCGGGGTCATCGCCTTGACCGTGCCATAGGTTCCCACCGGCATGAAGGCGGGTGTGTCGACCACACCCCGATTAAAAGTCAGTCGGCCGCGACGGGCTGTGCCATCGGTGGTCAGCAATTCAAATTGCATGGGATTGATCCTTACATTCACTCGTTGCGCTGACACCTTTTTGAATAAACATGGCATCACCATAACTGAAAAACCGATATTGCGACGCTACCGCATGACGATATGCCGACAACATAAAATCATATCCACCAAAAGCACACACCAGCATTAACAATGTCGACTCCGGCAAATGAAAATTCGTTAACAAGGCATCCACCACATTAAACTGAAATCCGGGTGTGATAAAAATATCCGTGTCGCCTTGATATGGCCGCAATTGCCCAGTCAATGCCGCTGTTTCCAGACAACGCACCGTTGTCGTTCCAACTGCAATCACTCGATGGCCATCACGCCTGGTCTGTTCAATACGATTCACAACTTCGGCAGACAAGGTCATCCACTCCTTGTGCATCTGATGTTGTTGAATATCGATAATTCGCACCGGTTGGAATGTCCCCGCACCAACATGAAGTGTGACATAAGCAGTGTTGATACCTTTATCATGTATTGCACGCAACATGTTCTCATCAAAGTGCAGTCCGGCCGTTGGCGCGGCTACGGCACCATGGCTGCGGGCATACACCGTTTGATAACGCTCTTTGTCCAGCGGCTCATCCACACGCCGAATATAAGGTGGCAGTGGAATCCGGCCATACGTTTCCAACGCATGCAATATATCCGTACCGCTTTCGAACCGTAGCAGATAAAACTCGCCTTCCCGACCATCGACATGGGCAGTGCAGGTTTCCGCAAATTTAATTTGGGTTCCCGGGCGGGGCGCTTTACTGGCGCGAATTTGCGCCAGCGCACGCTGGCTGTCCAATATCCGCTCGATGAACACTTCAACCTTGCCGCCACTCTCTTTCTGACCAAACAATCGGGCTGGAATCACTTTGGTATCGTTGCAGACCAAAAGATCGCCGGGGTGCAATTCGGCTAATAAATCCGGGAAAAAGGCATCGCGCCAGGTGGCGGTATGGCTATTCAACAACAACAAGCGGCTGGCGGCCCGAGTCACTGCCGGATATTGGGCAATCAATGCTGCGGGGAGGTCAAATTTGAAATCACTTAATTGCATGGACGCGTGCGGGTTAACTGAACAAGCTGCGTATTCTAAGCCAATTATCTGCGCAGCGTGGCTTGATTCGGTGCATACCGTTTGCCAGCGAAGGGAAAATGTCTATAATGAGCGCCCTTTCGGGGCCGAGTGGTGGAATTGGTAGACACGCAGCACTCAAAATGCTGTGCCTTCGGGCGTGTCGGTTCGAGTCCGACCTCGGCTACCACCCACTTCGCACTAAAACGGACGCATTATCATGCTATTCCGGTTCACTAGTGCGAGATGGTAGCGATGGAATTATTCCATCTCATCCGCAGACAGCACGCACAAACCCAGTATAATAACCGCGGATTTCACTAATATTGTTAATCAAAACATGACTGCCCAGATAAAACCGTTCCCCGTGCGCAAGGCAAAATCGCCCACGGCAGATACCAAGGATAAATCCCTTCGCCAACAAGTGAAGCTGCTGGGTTCGTTGCTCGGAAAAATTCTGCAACAACATGCCGGGCAACGCGTATACATCGCCGTGGAAACCCTGCGCAAGGGCCATATCGCACTGCGGCAAAAAGAAGACAAAACCAAGCGGCAACGACTGCTGGAACTTATTGAAAGCCTCGACAACGAAAGTATGGCGCGGGTTATCCGCGCTTTCAGCACCTATTTCAGTTTGGTAAATATTGCTGAAGAAGATTACAGTCATCGTCAACGCCGCCGTGATGTCGATCGTTATGGCCCACGTTGGATGGGATCCTTTGAAGTCACCTTGCGTGAACTAAAGAAAAAAGGTGTCACCGCCGATCAGTTGCAAACCTTGCTCGACAAGCTGATGTACATCCCGGTATTCACGGCGCACCCCACTGAATCCAAACGCCTCACTATCATGCAGGCGCTGCGGCGAATTTTCGTGATCAATTCGCAAATGAACGCCCGACTCAATCGTCTCGAACGCGAAGACCTGACCGAACAACTTGAACGACACATCCAGATTCTTTACAAGACTAATGAAGTACGAACCCGACGCATGCAGGTTATCGATGAAGTTAAAAACGGCTTGCAGCATTTTAATGAAAGCCTGTTCTCCGCTGTGCCGCAGGTCTATCGCAACATGGAACGCTCACTGACCACGATTTATGGTAATAATCCCGAACAGGAGAGTGCCATTAGCGTGCCGAGCTTTATCCGCTTTGGTTCCTGGATCGGTGGCGATCGTGACGGCAATCCTTTCGTCAAACCACAAACCACCGTGCTGGCTTTGCGCCTGCAAGCCCTGGAAGTATTGCACGAATACGACAAGCGCATGACCCAGCTCAGCCATCTGCTGACGCATTCCATCAAATTGTGCAAACCCAGCAAACCATTCTTGCAAAGCCTCGCGCGTGATGAGACGGAAATGGTGGAGACCTTTGCTGAGCATCCCGATCGTTTCAAGAGTGAACCCTATCGGCGCAAATTGTATTTTATGCGCCAACGCCTGCGCCGTATGAGTCACGTTATCCGGCAACGTATGCAAGGTAATAGTAATGTCGATGCCGGTCACGGCTATCGCAACGAAAATGCCTTCTTGCAGGATTTGTATGTCATTCGTGATTCATTGCGCTACCACGGTGATGGTATTGTTGCCAATGGTGAACTCAAGGACATGATCCGTCTGGTGGAAACCTTTGGTTTCTTCCTGGCGCAATTGGATATCCGTCAGGAATCCACGATTCATTCCAATGCGGTTGCAGAAGTTGTACAGCAATTACGCCAGGTCGATTACCACAGTCTCAATGAAACGCAACGCCTGCAATTGCTGGCGGAAATGGTAATCAACCCCAAACCTGTTCTTAATCGAGCACAATTATCCGAACAATGTCGTGAAACCATCGAAGTTTTTGATGTCATCGCGGACATGCATCATGAAGTCAGCAGTAATGCCATCGGGAATTACGTCATTTCCATGACCCACGCAGCCAGCCACGTGATGGAAGTCATGCTGTTGGGTTGGCTCACCGGACTGGTTGGACGCCGCGACGCCGAATGGTTCTGCCAGCTACATGTCTCGCCATTATTCGAAACCATCGAAGATTTGACCCACATCGTTCCGGTAATGGAACGTTTGCTGGATAACACGACCTATGCCGCATTACTCTCCGCATCTGGCAACAAACAGGAAGTGATGCTGGGTTATTCGGACTCCTGCAAAGATGGCGGGATTCTTTCCTCATCGTGGAGTCTCTATAAGGCGCAGCAACAAATCATTGCCGCTACCAAGGCCCGCAATATCCATTGCCGTTTATTCCACGGTCGCGGCGGTACCGTTGGTCGCGGTGGCGGCCCGACACATGATTCGATCATGGCGCAACCACCCGGTACCGTAGAAGGCGAAATCAAATTCACTGAACAAGGTGAAGTGTTGTATTACAAATACAGCAATCACGAAACCGCGCTCTATGAACTTACGATGGGTGTGACCGGTTTGCTCAAAGCCAGCAGCAATCTGATCGGCGAGCCGCCAATCGACAATCCACAGCATCTGCAGATCATGGAAGAACTGGCGAATACCGGCGAGCAAAGCTATCGTGACTTAACCGACAGGACTCCCGGCTTTATCGACTATTTCTATGAAGCCACACCGGTGACCGAAATTCGCCTGATGAACATCGGTTCACGCCCGGCGCATCGCAGCAAGACCGGTCGCTCCAAAACGTCGATTCGTGCGATACCCTGGGTGTTCGGCTGGTCGCAATCACGTCACACCTTGCCTGCCTGGTATGGTATTGGCACGGCACTGGAAAATTGGATGCAAGGCAATCCGGAACGTTTGCAACAGTTGCAGTCGATGCTCCATGACTGGCCGTTCTTCCGCTCCTTATTGAGCAACTCTCAAATGGCGCTGTTCAAGGCTGAGATGGGGATTGCAGAAACCTATGCCACCCTGTGCGAAAACCAGGATCAGGCGGCCAGTATATTTAAAACCATTCAAGCAGAACACGAACGGACGGTGATGCAGGTACTGTCGATCTCACGCCTGCCTTATTTGATGGCGGAAACACCGCAATTGGCGGTGTCACTGGCGCGGCGTAACCCCTACCTCGATCCGTTGAATCAAATTCAACTGCTGTTGATGAAACGTTTCCGGGATAATAATCTGGATGATGCAGAGCGCGATCAATGGCTGGATCCACTACTGCGTAGCATCAATGCCATTGCAGCGGGAATGCGTAATACCGGTTAATTTATTTAGCGTTGACCAGTTGTACTGGAATGGAACTGCTGGTGCGAATAATACGATTCTGTGCATTGACGTAAACCAGCGCAGGCTTGAAGCTTGCCAATTCGCGCTGATCTAATGTCGTGTAAGTGGCGATAATGATAATGTCGTCAGGCTTGGCCTTATGTGCCGCCGCACCATTAATCGAAATAATGCCGGAATCTGCTTCGGCACGAATGGCATAGGTTGTGAACCGCTCGCCATTGGTGATGTTATAGATATCAATCTGTTGATACTCATGTATGCCCGCAGCATCCAGCAAAGTACCATCAATGGCGCAAGAGCCTTCATATTCCAGCTCTGAATGGGTAACCCGGGCACGGTGTAATTTGGCCTGGAGCATCGTAACCATCATTTGCGCAATCCTCTGACTGATACCGGATTAATTGTATCACCCCAAAACAGCAATACCACCCTCTTTTATATCGGCCCGATTTGTAAATTATCAATCAGCCGTGTCTCGCCCAGACGGGCCGCGGCCAGGATAACCAAGTTTTCCGTGTGGGATTGTGGTGCCGCCAGTGTATGGGCATGTCGAATCGTCAGGTAATCCGGCACAAAGCCACCCGCCTGCAAGTCACTACTGGCCTGTTTTTCGAGCATGGCAAAATCCGTCACACCACTCTGTACCTGTTCTTTTACATGCCGCAGTGTTTGATACAAAAGTGGTGCACGCGCGCGCAGCGCGGCAGAGAGATAGGCATTGCGTGAACTCAACGCCACGCCATCAGCATCACGAACAGTAGGAACGCTGATAACCTGAATGGGAAAATTCAGATCGCGCACCATGTGACGGATCACCAGTAACTGTTGATAATCTTTTTCACCAAATAACGCCGTGTGCGGTTGTGTCATATGAAATAATTTGGCCACTACGGTGGCCACGCCGCGAAAATGCCCGGGCCGATGCGCGCCTTCAAGTTCATTGGCCAGCTCCGGCACTTCAACAAAACTGGTCTGGGCGGTGCCATGGGGATACATGTCAGCAACTGCTGGCGCAAACAATACATCCGCTTTGTGCTGCAGTAATAATTCACTGTCGCTGTCGAGCGCACGTGGATAACGACTGAAATCTTCGTTCACACCAAATTGCAACGGATTGACAAAGATACTGGCGACCACCACATCGGCATGTTGCCTGGCAAGTTTTACCAGTTGTGCGTGCCCGGCGTGCAAGCTACCCATGGTGGGAACAAATGCAATCGTGCGACCTTGCCGATGATAGTCCGCCGCGCGTGTCTGCATCTGTTCGGGTGAACGGATGATATCCATGACGGTGATGGTTCAGGCCATCGCCTGAGTCGCATCGGGAAAACGTCCCTGTCTGACAGCAGTCACATATGCGCGTACTGCAGCCTCGATGCTGATTTCTTCCGACCCTTTGAGATCAGCCAGAAAATTTTTCGCAAATTTCGGTGGACGGCCGCAGGATATACCCAGCACATCATAGCTAACCAATACTTGTCCATCGGTATGCGGGCCGGCACCAATGCCAATTGTTGGAATGGATACAGAATCAGTGATGCGTTGTGCCAGTGCAGCGGGAACACATTCAAGCAAAATCATATCTGCGCCCGCAGCCTGCATCGCCTGCGCTTCGAGCAACATCGCCTCGGCGGCGGCGGGATCACGACCCTGCACACGATAGCCACCAAGTTTGTGCACTGATTGCGGCTGCAAACCCAAATGGGCACATACGGGAATATTGTTACTGGCCAGTTTTTCCACGACGGCGGCGAGATCGCCGCCACCTTCCAGTTTCACAATTTGTGCGCCAGCCTCTTGCATGAAGCGCGCGGCATTTTCCAATGCCCGCTGCGGATCGCTATAACTCATAAACGGCATATCCGCCATTAACATGGCACGTTGTTGCGCGCGTGCAACCAGACGCGTGTGATACACCATATCATCCATAGTTACCGGAATAGTCGTTGCATAACCTTGCACCACCATTCCCAGCGAATCACCAACCAGAATAATGTCAACAGCCGCACGATCTAACATCGCTGCAAAGCTGGCATCATACGCAGTCAGCATGACGATCTTTTCTCGCGCCTGTTTCATTTTGCGTAATGTCTGCAACGTGACTGTTGCTGGCTTGGCTTGAGTAGAATTATATGGTGGTGTTGTCATCTTCAGAGATTCAGTGGAGTTGGGTTGAAATAATGACGGCCGCTGCGCGCCTTACGCACCTGCTCCAATAATAACTGATAATCAGTATCATTGTTGGCAAAATCGATTTCCGCAGCATTGACTATCAGTAACGGCGATTGATTGTAATCATAGAAAAAACGGGTATAGGATTCCACAATCCGTTGCAGATATTCCTCACTTATGTTCCGCTCATACTGTCGACCACGTTTGTTCACACGGCGCAACAGGATATCGACTGGCGCCTGTAAGTACACCACGAGATCAGGACGCGGCGCATCGATAGTAAGATGTGCATACACCTGTTGATATAATTTGAATTCATGTTCATCCAGGGTGAGTTCTGCAAACAGACGATCTTTTTCCAGAATAAAATCCGCAACCCGCACTGGTCGAAATAAATCAGATTGACGCAAATCCTGAATTTGTCGCGCACGCTGAAACAGGAAAAATAGCTGCGTTTGCAATGCGGCTGAACGAGGATCCTGATAAAAACGATCCAGAAATGGATTCTCCTCCGCACCTTCTAATAACACGTCAGAATTAAAACTTTCCGCCAGGCGTTTAGCCAGGGTCGTTTTGCCGACACCCACCGGGCCTTCCACCACAATATAATCCAGGGGCTTTGTCATATCGGCTCGAGTCGCTCCAAACCTTCCGCACTGCAATGTTGCAACAATTCACTTAATGGCCCAAACCCGGGTATGACTAATGTCGGGACAATATCATGGAGAGGATACAGAACAAAATTGCGTTCAGATAGACCAGGATGTGGAACTTGCAACTGCGGATGATTGATGACAATTTCACCATAGAGCAGGATATCCAGATCCAACGTGCGTGGTCCCCAGCGCTGCGC
Source organism: Gammaproteobacteria bacterium (assembly GCA_024641475.1). Lineage (GTDB taxonomy): Bacteria > Pseudomonadota > Gammaproteobacteria > UBA6429 > Thiohalophilaceae > JACQBC01. The sequence goes on along the minus strand of JAHECZ010000023.1, from coordinate 2,064 downwards.
ACTTCGTTGTCGACCTTGTGCTGCTTCGATTAATTGCAACGCTGCCAATAACTCAAAACCAGGTAATTCTGTATCAAGACCCGCTACGGCATTAACGAAAGCCGGTTGTGGCACCGATCCGAAAGGAGGATTGCGATAAAGCGGTGAAATTGCCACAAAGCGCGATTCGGGTAGCTGCATAAGCGCAGCTTTGGCGTTGAGAATTTGCGCAACCGGATCCTGCAAGTTACTGCCCAGACCGATATATGCACGCGGCATATTATGCCTCGTTGGTATCGGGTAGTTTGGGTGGTTTGTGTGAGGGATGCCGTCGTGTCTGGGTCATCTGTTTACGTTCATGCTCATTGGCAGTCTGGAAATGCGTCCACCATTCACAAATTTCTTCCAGACCGGTTTCACCTGCCTGTTGTCGTAATAATAAAAAATCATACGCAGCGCGAAATCGTGGCTGCTCCATAAACCAGTGCGCACGTCGCCCCTGGCGTTTCTCCAGCCGTGACTGGCCAGCCCAGATTTCGCGGATCGGCAAACGAAAACGTTTCGGCAATGCAATCACTTGCGCCTGTTCTTCCAGCACATCACCACTGGCCACCTGCATGGCCTGAATCGGTGACATTTTTTGTTGCCGCAATACGTTAACGGCATGTAATAACGGCCCCCATAACATGGCTGCAAATAAAAATGCCGGGTTGACCGGTTTTTCCTGCGCAATTCGCTGGTCAGTATTAATCAGCGCCTGACGGATAAACTGATCCGCGAAGGCGTCAGCTTGCTTGAGCAGATGATCGACCGCAGGAAACAAGACAGCCAATAAATTATATTGTCGCAACAATTCGTAGGTACGCAGGGCATGGCCTTTTAAAAACAGCTTGAGTAATTCGTCAAATAAACGTGCCGGCGGCACTGCCTGCAAGCGAGTGCGATGTTGTTCGATGGCATGCACGACCGAATCGTCAAGACTAAAACCAAGTTTGGCCGCAAAGCGGATGGCACGTAGCATGCGTACCGGATCTTCCTGACAACGAACCATTGGATCACCAATCATCCGCAACCGTTGTTGTTGCAGATCGCTCATACCATCGGTGTAATCCACCAGAGAAAAGTCGGCAATGTTATAATATAAGGCGTTGACACTGAAATCACGCCGCCAGGCATCTTCTTCCAACGTGCCATAGACGTTATCGCGCAATAACATGCCTTCGTGCATCAAGCCATCTTCAACATGTTCTGCCTGGGAATGATGGCCGCGGAACGTGGCTACTTCGATAATATCTCGCCCAAAAAATACATGCGCCAGACGAAAGCGCCGGCCAATTAACCGGCAATTGCGAAACAGATCTTTTACCTGCTCGGGCGTGGCATTGGTGGCAACATCAAAATCCTTGGGCCGCAACCCCAATAATATATCTCTTACCCCGCCACCAACTAAAAACGCCGCGTAACCGGCATCGTGCAAACGATAGAGGACCTTGCGTGCCTGCTCACTGATATTTGCACGTGAAATCGTATGCTCGGGGCGCGGAATAATGCGGGGAGAGCTGGAGGTTGCCTTGTTATCCATCAGGCGTGGCTATTTAAGCGTAAATGCATCCGGCGTATAATAGCAGCTTCATGGTTCGCCGAATACCGCTCCCATCGTCTAGCGGCCTAGGACGCTGGCCTCTCACGCCGGTAACAGGGGTTCGAAACCCCTTGGGAGCACCATTTTTCAATGACTTACAAAAACCGTACGGAACACGTACGGAACATTTTGCCCTGTACGGAAAAAATTTCGGGTTTCTGCAAATTTTCGTATGCTGATTTTTGACTGAACGCGGGGAACCTCAGACTGCAAATTTGCAGTTTGAGATCGGGCGAGGGTTATCAATTTACCGAGGACGATTCCACTTGCCATAGCTTAAGGTTAAAACTCATGTGCTGGCATTCCTTCACCGTCGCAGGCGCAACGTACCCGGCACGCTTCAAAGCGCCGCCGCAACTTACAATCATCGGCTGGTGCTTCGTTCGGATCGCTTCTTGAAGGCGTCGCAGTAAAATTAACACGTGATTATCATCGGGCATGGT
>JAHECZ010000022.1 GCA_024641475.1 Gammaproteobacteria bacterium | reverse complement strand
AAGGTATCCATCAGCACTATGAATTTTTCAGACAAATGCGCAAACATCACCGCCATTGCCTTATGTGATACATCTGCCACGCTGTGATAGGCACTGCGACCTATGTCGACGTAATAACTAATTTTAATGCGACGACGTTCTGCACGCAGCGGAAACAATCCGCAATACAATAAACATTGATCTCCCACATCACGTAACTGTTCTTGCCGGTGCTTGCCACCGGCCTGCATCCCGCGTAAATATTCCAGCGCCATCACTTTTGCGGCCAAATCGGGCTTTTTGGTATAGCGCATCAACAGAAATACCAAATAACTTTCCAACTCCTCATCTAATTGCAGATGGTTATATGCCTCGGCTTCTTTCACCAATTTTTGCCATTGTGCAGTTGGTTGCAATTCACTATTCAGTGATGACATGTTCTGACCTCGATTTACTCCCAGAATGCCTGTCTAAATCATGCATAAGCCGGGCCTGATTTATGAGCCACTTACCTAGATGCCAGCGCATGCGTATAATTCGCTGATTCATCACAAGTTTTAAGGATACCCATTGGCAGCTCCAGTTACCTTTCAGGACCTGATTCTGACCCTGCAGACCTTTTGGGCTGAGCAGGGCTGCGTCATTCAACAACCCTATGACATGGAAATGGGCGCAGGCACCTTTCATCCGGCCACTTTTTTACGGTCTTTGGGTCCGGAACCCTGGAGCGCGGCCTATGTACAGCCATGCCGTCGACCTACCGATGGTCGTTACGGTGAGAATCCCAATCGATTACAACATTATTATCAGTATCAGGTCGTCATTAAGCCCTCACCGCTGAACATTCAGGATCTTTACCTCAAATCACTTGAGCGGATTGGCTTTGATTTGCAGTCAAATGACATCCGTTTTGTCGAAGATAACTGGGAATCGCCGACGTTAGGCGCTTGGGGATTAGGCTGGGAAGTCTGGCTAAATGGCATGGAAGTGACTCAATTTACCTATTTCCAGCAGGTGGGTGGGCTGGACTGTAAACCCGTCACGGGCGAAATCACCTATGGCCTGGAGCGTATCGCCATGTACCTGCAGGGGAAAGAAAACCTGTTTGACCTGGTTTGGGCCGATGGACCATTGGGGCGGATTACCTATCGTGATGTGTATCATCAAAACGAGGTCGAGCAATCAACCTACAATTTTGAACAGGCCAATATCGAGGTACTCTTTAACTGGTTCAACACCTGTGAGAGTGAAAGTAAACGCCTGATCGAGTTAGGCCTGCCTTTACCGGCCTACGAACAAATGGTGAAAGCCTCCCACACATTTAATTTACTGGATGCACGCCGCGCAATTTCAGTGACAGAACGACAGGGTTATATCTTGCGCGTCCGTACTTTGGCTCGTGCTGTCGCGCAAGCCTATTACACCGCCCGTGAATCGCTAGGCTTTCCGATGTGTGCCTCGGTAGGAGCCAAAGCATGAATACCAAGGATTTGTTAATTGAAATTGGCACGGAAGAGTTACCACCAAAATCACTTTTTAATTTAAGTAACTCATTTGCGGATCACGTCAGTACTGCGCTTCAGACTGCTGGTCTGGCATTTCAGGCTATAACACCATTCGCTACCCCTCGACGCCTGGCGCTGCTAGTTAAAAATCTGCAGGTTGAACAATCCAGCCAATCCATCGAGCGTCGTGGCCCTGCGCTACAAGCGGCTTTTGACGGCAATGGCAAACCAACACCCGCCGCGCTGGGTTTTGCCAAATCGTGTGGCACAGACATCAATAGTTTGGAAAGACTGGAAACTGACAAAGGTGCCTGGCTGGTCTTTCGTACTCAACAAGCAGGCCAACCCACATCCGCATTAATCCCGACGATCGTTCAGCAAGCTCTGGATAAGTTACCCATTGCCAAGCGCATGCGCTGGGCGGATCGCTCTGCTCAATTTGTTCGGCCGGTACATTGGGTCGTGTTGTTATTTGGCACGGAATTGATCAAAGCCGAGATTCTTAGTATTCATTCAGGCCAACAGTCCTACGGCCATCGTTTCCTGTCACCAGCACCGATTTTTATTCCCGCTGCGAATGAATATGAAGTTTTACTCGAAAGCAAAGGCAAGGTCGTCGCCTCCTTCGAACGACGGCGTCAAACCATTCGTGCCCAAATCGAACAGGTTGCCCATACTACCAACGGCACGGCGGTTATCTCAGATGATTTACTCGATGAAGTTACTTCGATGGTTGAGTGGCCGACGGCAGTACTGGGATCGTTTGATCAGCGCTTTCTGCAGGTTCCCAAAGAAGCGTTAATCTCAACCATGTCGGCGAACCAGCGCTATTTCCACATCGTGGACACAAAACAACAATTGCTGCCGTATTTCATCACCATCAGCAATATCGAATGCCCTGACATGAGCAAGGTTCGTACCGGTAATGAACGCGTTATTCGGCCTCGATTTACTGATGCGGAATTTTTCTGGAATCAGGATCGCAAACAGCCTCTTGCTTCACATCTGGAAACACTCAAATCCGTTGTATTCCAGGCCAAGCTGGGCAGCTTGTTCGATAAATCTCAACGCGTCTCACGCTTGGCCGCTGAAATCGCCAGCATCATTAACGCTGACAAACTCCAGGCGATGCGTGCAGCCGAACTTTGCAAATGTGATTTAATGACGTTGATGGTAGGTGAATTTCCAGAACTGCAGGGCGCTATGGGGCAATACTATGCGCAGCATGATCACGAACCCGGTGATGTTGCCCTTGCCATCAAGGAACACTATCAACCACGTTTTGCCGGCGACATTCTGCCAACTTCTGCTACCGGCTTGGCTGTTGCCATTGCCGATCGGCTCGATACCCTGGTCGGAATTTTCGCGATAGGACAAGCCCCAACCGGTGATAAAGATCCATTTGGTCTACGTCGCGCCGCATTGGGTGTTATACGTATGTTGATTGAAGCCGAACTGCCACTCGACTTGCATGCCCTTATTACGCATGCAGCAAAATTTCATACCGCCACGATTCAGGCTGACAAAGTGACTACCGCAGTCTTTGACTTCGTCATCGAACGTACCCGTGTTTACTATCAACAACAGGACATACGTCCTGACGTATTTGAATCTGTTCTGGCAATGCGTCCGACCCTGCTTACCGATTTTGACGCACGCCTGCGCGCAGTGAATGCCTTCCTGGAAGACCCTGCGGCAGAATCCCTGGCCGCCGCCAATAAACGCATTACCAATATTCTGAAAAAAACCACGGAGACTATTCCTGTTCAACTCAATAATTCACTCCTTCAGGAAGAAGCCGAACAGGAACTTGCCGAAGCGATACACAATGCCCAGCTTGCCTTGTCGCCGCTGATTCAACGCCATGAGTATGACGGTGTTTTGCGTATTTTGTCGCGACTGCGACCTACGGTTGATCGCTTTTTTGATGACGTGATGGTCATGGTTGAGGATGCGGATCTGCGTCGCAATCGTTTGGCCTTGTTATCCCAGCTGCGCAATCTGTTCCTGGATGTGGCCGATATATCTCAATTGCAAACTTCCAACTAATTTATGCAACGTGATTCAGATAAAGACTCCTATGCCGCCATGCTGGCCGCTGTCCAGGCCTTTCACACCAAACATGACTTTAAAAGCACCGGTGGTGAAGAACTCATTTATCGAGTCGCGCTCATGGCAGAAGAGTTGGGTGAAGTTTCTGCCTGTGTCAGCAAAGGCAAACCTCGAGATGAATTGGCCGAAGAGGTCGCTGACTTAATGATATTATTAATGGGCACGGCTATTGCAGCCAAATTTGATCTGAATTCCGCCTTTTGGCAAAAGATGAATAAATTGATGCTACGCGAAGCCAGGATGGTCAATGGCCGGATACGCGTCTCCGAATTCCGCACAAAATAATATTCATGAAGCTGATAATTCTTGATCGTGACGGCGTTATTAATGAAGACTCGGATGACTACATCAAATCTGTCGATGAGTTCGTGCCAATACCAGGCAGCCTCGAAGCTATCGGTAAACTTACGCAGGCGGGTTATACCATTGCGGTTGCGACTAACCAATCCGGCATTGCGCGTGGCTATTACGATATGGCAACACTGCAAGCTATGCATGACAAGCTGTCAACACTGCTAGCTCCTTATCACGGCCGCATTGACAAGTTTTTTATTTGCCCCCATGGTCCGGATGATCACTGCAACTGCCGCAAACCCAAGCCCGGATTGTTTGCACAAATCTCGGAATTCTATCAACAGTCAATTAATAATGTTCCAGCTATTGGCGATTCACTGCGTGATATCCAGGCTGGTCAGCCTTTTGGGGTTTTTCCTATTCTTGTCCGTACTGGAAAAGGACTACGGACACTACAAAAGAACCATTCGGAATTAATAAATATACCGGTTTACGATAATCTATCTGCAGCGGTTAATTACATTCTTGGATCGAGATAATTCTATATGCTGATTCGCTCTGTCATCTTTAGTCTGGCAATGATTCTCCTCACGGTTTTGTTTGCGACGACCTCGGTTCTGTTTCGTCCGTTTCCTTTCATCGTGACTTCTCTCTATTTACGTGTTTATGCCTACTTGGTGATAAATTCTCTTAGGTTTATTTGTGGAATTCACTATGATGTACAAGGTATCGAAAACATTCCAAAATCTGCATTTATAATATTTAGCAAACATCAATCCACATGGGAACCCTATGCCCTGCAAACCATCTTTTCAAAAGTGTGTTATGTCGTAAAACGTGAACTTCTCTTTATCCCCTTCTTTGGCTGGGGACTCGCCGCCATGCGTCCGATTGCCATCAACCGTGGTTCAGGCAAACAAGCCGTCGATCAAATTATTGAAAAGGGTACGCAACGCTTAAAAAGTGGCATCAGTGTCGTTATCTTTCCGGAAGGAACACGCACAGCTGCAAACAAACCTGGAAAATATAAAATAGGCGGTGCCCTATTGGCAGCAGCATCCGGCTATCCCGTTGTACCGGTTGCACACAATGCCGGGGAATGCTGGCCTCGCGGCCGTTTTGTTAAGCGCTCCGGCACTATCCATGTCCGGATTGGTCCAGCAATAGAAACTCGTGAAAAGTCCGCCGAACAGATTCAGTCTGAAGCTAAATCATGGATCGAGTCGCAAATGCCCCTTATCTCTCGGGCTTACGAAAACGCCTGAAGCAGCGGCTTAGACATCCAGGTTTGTCGCGTTCAACGCGTTTGTTTCGATGAATTCACGGCGTGGCTCCACCGCATCGCCCATTAAAGTGGTGAATATTTCATCAGCCCCAATCGCATCTTCAATCTTTACCTGCAGCAAGCGCCGCACTTCGGGGTTGAGGGTGGTTTCCCATAACTGCTCGGGGTTCATTTCGCCCAAACCTTTATATCGCTGAATATGCTGACCACGCTTGGCTTCGTCGATCAACCACGTCATGGCTTCCTTGAATGACTCAACGGGTTGCTTTTTCTCGTCACGCGAAACGTAGGCGCCGTCTTTAAACAATTCAGTCAAAGCATCGCTTAAAGTTCGGATTGCCGTATATTCGCCGGATGCAAAAAATTCGTTGGAAAGTTCGTATTTAGTGCCGATTCCGTGCCGAATTGCTTCTATTTTACAAATCCAGCCAGTCTGTTCGCCTTCTTTGGCAACCAGATCCATACTAAACCGGGTTTGGCTCCAGCTCCCATCGCCTTTCATTCGATCTTCTAATTCTTTAAACCACGCTTTAACCTCAGTTAGTGGCTGATCGCCACTGATCGAGGCCATACCTAGTAATTTTTCCAGAAGTTCGACGGGATAGCGCCGCGCCAGTCGGCGGATGGTCTCACTGACCAGCATGTATTGTTTTGCCAATTCTGCAAAGGCTGCCGGGCTCATCGGATCTGAATCTGCTGCAACATGCAGTTCAGCGCCGTCTAACGCGGTATTTAATAAATATGTGTTTAATTCAGCATCATCTTTGACATAACGCTCGGCTTTACCTTTTTTAACTTTGTAAAGCGGCGGCTGCGCAATATATATATGCCCGCGCTCCACCATTTCGGGCATTTGTCGGAAGAAAAAGGTCAATAGCAACGTCCGGATATGTGAGCCATCCACGTCGGCATCTGTCATGATAATGATGCGATGATAGCGTAACTTCGCCAAATCGAACTCATCTTTACCAATTCCACAACCTAACGCTGTAATTAAGGTTCCCACCTCCACAGAAGACAGCATTTTGTCAAAACGGGCTTTTTCTACATTTAGAATTTTGCCCTTGAGCGGAAGAATTGCCTGGGTACGACGATCCCGGCCTTGTTTGGCTGATCCGCCAGCTGAATCACCCTCGACCAGAAAGAGCTCGGATTGGGCAGGATCTTTTTCCTGACAATCCGCAAGCTTTCCCGGTAGACCGGCAATATCGAGTACACCTTTTCGACGCGTCATTTCTTTCGCTTTTCGTGCTGCCTCACGCGCTCTTGCCGCTTCGACGATTTTAGCGGCAATATGCTTCCCATCATTGGGATTTTCGAGTAAGTACTCGGCAAATTTCTCTCCGACAACGGATTCAACCACCCCTTTGACTTCGGATGAAACCAGCTTGTCTTTGGTCTGACTGGAGAACTTGGGATCAGGGACTTTTACAGATAACACCGCCATTAAGCCTTCTCGAGCGTCGTCTCCGGTTACGGTTACTTTGGCTTTTTTGGCAAGGCCGGATTCTTCGATGTAATTATTCATCGTTCGGGTTAACGCACCTCGAAATCCGGCCAGATGGGTTCCACCATCTTTCTGCGGAATATTATTGGTAAAACAATAAATGTTTTCCTGGTATGAATCGTTCCATTGCAATGCCAGTTCGACGATCATGCCGTCACGTTCGGCGTTCACATACAGCACGTTCGAGTGCAATGGGATCTTGTTTCGATTCAGATGCTCGACAAAAGCTCGAATACCGCCATGATATTCATAGGTATCTTCTTTTCCGTCTCGCTCATCGAGAAGATGGATTCGGACACCTGAATTAAGGAATGAGAGTTCACGCAATCTCTTGGAGAGAATTTCATAGTGAAACAAGATATTGGTAAATATGCTTGAGCTCGGTTTAAAACGCAGTTCTGTCCCGGTGTTTTCGGTTTCCCCGATGACTTTCATGTCCATGGTTGGGTCGCCCATGGAATATTCCTGGTAAAACACCTTGCCTTCGCGACGAATCGTCAGTTTCAGTTGCTCAGAAAGGGCATTTACTACGGAAACACCTACCCCGTGCAATCCGCCAGACACCTTATACGATGAATTATCAAATTTTCCACCAGAATGTAGAACCGTAAGAATCACTTCAGCCGCTGGTCTGCCTTCTTCGGGATGAATGTCGGTCGGAATACCGCGGCCATTGTCTCGTACACTAACTGAGCCATCACTGTGAATAACAACATCTATTTGCGTACAGTGTCCGCCCAACGCTTCGTCAATCGCATTATCGACCACTTCAAATACCATATGGTGCAAGCCCGTACCATCATCGGTATCACCGATATACATCCCTGGCCTTTTCCGCACCGCATCGAGTCCTTTAAGGACTTTTATGCTGGATGAATCATAAGTGTTGCCCTTAATCGGATTTTCTGGTGTTTTATCCTGGCTCATTCGATTTATTCCTTATCAGATACGTCGAAATTATATCACTTCGTGAAGAAGACCACGTTCCACGTGGAACACCTTATGGGATGGCCACATGTCGACTTGAAGTAATTCTGGTTCAGTGGCCGTAATAATGGTTTGAATTTTAGTCTTTGACACAGTATTAAGGAACTGTTGGCGTCTTTTCTTATCAAGTTCCGCCGGCAAATCATCAACCAGCAGAATTCCTGTCGGTTTTGCTAAAAACTGAAGAACGAGATAGTGGGCTATTCTTAATGCACTGACTAAGAGCTTTTGCTGTCCACGCGAATAATACAATTGCGGAGTTTTTCCGCCTACTCGGAGAACAAGATCAGCTTTATGACACCCAAACTTGGTAAATCCCAGCTCTTGGTCCGCTTTTATGCTCTTATTTAGTAGCTCTTCATATGGTATTGCCTCGTCCCACCCACGGTAGTAACTCATACTGGGTTTTTCATCCATGATTCCTGAACTGACCACGTCAAAATATTTAGTTAATAGTGTTAAATACTCTGCGCGCTGTCTATGCAGCGCCTCAGCCTGTTCCGCCATAGGCGCATTCCAGGCATTGATAAGTGGTGTCGCTGCCCCACGGCGTAATAATGTATTCCTTTGACGCAGTGTTCGATGATATGTCTTCCATGAGGCCAAATAACCAGGTTCCACGTGGAACACGCCCCAATCGATGAATTGACGACGAAATTTCGGACCGTTTTCCAGTAAATAGTGTGTTTCAGGCTGAATCAGGTGAATTGGTACCTGAGTAGCCAGAAGACTAAGATTAGAGAGATTTTCACTGTTATAGCGAATACGTAGTTTTTTATTAGTTCGTTCACAGCCAACCAAATGGTTATGGCTATTTTTATCAGAGAACTGTGCAAGTAACTGAAAAGATGACTGTTGTGTAGATATGATTTGATCAAGTTTATGTGTTCTGAAGGACCTGCCTGTAAATACGAGATTTATCGCTTCAAGAAGACTCGTTTTGCCGCTCGCATTCCCTCCAACAATAAGTGTTAGACCATCACTGGGTGTAAATTCTGCATGTTCAATAATTCGAAAATTGGTAATGTCGAGTTGCTGCAACATTACAGACGCATAGGCATAATGACATATTGGGAGGTCGTGTCATTTTTACCATGAACCAGGCAACTGTGATTTGCATCAGTACAATGCACAACAATGTCTTCCTGTTTGATGGCAGCTAAAGCTTCCAGAAAGTAACTGATATTAAAACCAATTTCTAACTCATCACCTTGGTAGTTAACTTCAATTTCTTCTTCGGCTTCTTCCTGCTCCGGGTTGTGTACGGAAGCTCGCAAAAGATTATTAGCAAATAGTAAGCGCATACTGCGAAATTTTTCGTTCGATAGGACAGCGATACGAGAAAACGCTTGATGCAAGGACAGGCGGTTGGCTAAGACTTCTTTCGTCGTGCCCTTGGGTAAGACTTGATGATAGTCGGGAAATTTTCCGTCAATTAGTTTGGATGTTAACGTTATGCCGGGTAGTTCGACACGCAGCTGGTTACTACTGATTTGTAGTGTAACAGTAGCGTTATTTGTATCTAGTAATCGCAATAATTCGGTAACACCTTTTCTTGGAATAATTATTTGTTGTGGTGAAGTTACACCGGTCTCTCCAGTATATGAACTGCAAGCGAGTCGGTGACCGTCGGTGGCAACAGCAGTGATCTTGCTTGCTTGTACTTCCAGCATTAATCCATTTAGGTAATAACGAACATCTTGTTGTGCCATAGCAAATTGCGTTTGTTCAATTAAATATTTCAGTTGATCCTGAGGGATAGTTAATTGTGTAACTGAAGGCGCTGTTTCTGTTTCCGGAAATTCTATTGCAGGCATAGTTGATAAAGTGAAACGGCTACGACCGGATTTGATAACAACCTTGTCCTTATTTGAATGAATATCCAATACCGCAGCATCGGGGAGTGTTCTGCACAGATCGAGTAGCTTTCTGGCTGGAATTGTAATATCACCCTCTTCTGCAGAAGTAACCAGCAATTTGACCTGTAATTCAACTTCAAGATCGGTGCCGATCAAAACAAGTTCGTTTGCCTTAACACGGAGAAGTACATTGGCAAGAATAGGTGTTGTTTGGCGCCTTTCTACAACATTACCGATTAGTTGAAGTGGTTTTAAAAGATTTTCACGTATTACACTAATTTTCATTTTAAATAAAATCCTTTAAAGATAATTATTACTATTATTAGGCAAGCTGTATTCTGTTAGTAAGTCATTATTCATGTGTGTTTACATAAACTTAATGAAAGACTAACTATCATGTAAAATCACCTTGAACATGTGTGTGGCTGGCAAATATGTTGTGGATAAGTTTGATCATGAATTTATCCTATCTGTAATCACAGTTTATTCACAGGTTTTATCTATGTACTCAATACTCTAAGTAGGTTGGCATAATCTTCACCCATACGCTGATCAGAGTCGCGAAGTTCGATAATTTTACGACAGGCATGGATAACTGTCGTATGGTCTCTACCACCAAAGGCATCACCAATTTCAGGAAGACTGTGATTGGTTAACTCTTTACACAGAGACATTGCCAATTGTCTCGGCCTGGCTAAAGAACGATTGCGACGCTTGGAAAGTATGTCAGATACGCGGATCTTATAATATTCTGCCACTGTTTTTTGAATATTTTCTATTGTGACCAATTTGTCTTGTAAGGCGAGCAAGTCACGCAGTGCTTCTTTAGCAAAATCAATTGTGATTAGCTTCCCCGTAAAGTGAGCATTAGCAATGACACGGCGTAATGCTCCTTCAAGTTCACGGATGTTCGAGCGGATTCGTTTACCAATAAAAAAAGCAACATCATCAGGTAAATCGATGTTGGATTGTTGTGCCTTGTTTTTCAGAATTGCGACACGTGTTTCCAGCTCGGGTGGCTCAATCATCACCGTCAGGCCCCAGCCAAAACGGGATTTAAGACGATCTTCCAGGCCATCTACTTCTTTTGGATAACGGTCGCAAGTAAGAATCACCTGCTGTTGGCCTTCCAGCAGTGCATTGAAGGTGTGAAAGAACTCTTCCTGTGAGCGTTCTTTGCCAGCAAAAAATTGTATGTCGTCAATCAGTAAAGCATCAACAGACCGATAATGGCGTTTAAAATCATCGATGGTATTGTGTTGTAGTGCCTTTACCATATCTGCAACAAAACGTTCGGAATGGAGATAAACCACTTTTGCCCCAGGCTTGGAACGCTCAATTTCATGACCGATTGCCTGCATCAAGTGGGTTTTACCCAACCCAACTCCGCCATATAGAAATAAGGGATTGTAAGCTTTGCCCGGATTTTCTGCGATTTGCAGAGAAGCGGCTCTTGCCAATTGATTCGACTTGCCCTCAACAAAAGTGTCAAACACATAGCCTGGATTTAAGGTGGTGTTTTTTGCTGGAAGCGGTAACTCGATTGATTTTTGGTGTGAATTTGACTGGGTGCCCTGGACAGAAGAAACAGGCGAGGTCAATGTTGCCGTCCCAACCTCGATAGAAAGAGCCGGCGCAGGGTTACTCATACCGCAAATAATTTCACTGATGCGTTGCAAAAACCGGTCATTGATTTTGTCTTGAACAAATCGGTTTGGCGCTAGCAGGCGCAAGCCAGAAGAATCAGGAACCGCATGCAAGGGACGTATCCAGGTATTAAATTGTTGTGGAGAAAGCTCGCGTTCTAATTGTGCGAGACAGGCATCCCAAAGCGATGTTGACACCGTGCTCCCTCCCCGTTTGATTATAAGAATTAGTGCCTGGTCCATTCCTGGACCGGCAAGTCTACGATTTCTTGCGGCGGTTATCCACAGGCAGATAAATCAGTATAGGTGACAGACAGTTAGGCCTTTAAAGTTGACAACATGCGGTCAAGACAGTAACCTTGCCGACTTTTCGAACTCAGGTAATATCCTGGGCGAAAACCACTGTTCAACCCGGAATTTGCCATGAAACGTACATATCAGCCCAGTAAAATCAAACGCAAACGCGCCTGCGGGTTTCGTAAACGCCTGAGCACCAAAGGTGGTCGCCGGGTGTTAAATCGTCGCCGTGCCAAGGGTCGCAAGCGCCTCACAACAGCATAAGTCACTTGCAGCGTGCAAGATCGGCGATTTCCACATCACCTGCGGCTGACAAAGCCCGGTGAGTTTTCAGCCGTTTTCAATCAAGGCAAGCGCGGCGGTGACAGGCAAATCAATGTCTTATGTCGACCCAATGGTATGCTGCATGCCCGATTGGGTATGGTAATCGCCAAGAAATATCTCCGCCGCGCAATTGATCGAAATCGCATCAAGCGTCAAATACGCGAGAGTTTTCGTCACAATAAGCAAACACTCCGTGGTTTTGATATGGTTGTATTGCTACGTAGCGATATTCGTAATGTGAGTAATTCATTACTTCGCGACATGCTTAAAAGCCATTGGGAAAAGGCAATCAAGATATGCGCCAAATAATCCTGTTATTAATTAAAGTCTACCGTTTGATATTAAGTCCTTTTATTGGCCAACATTGTCGATATACCCCAACTTGTTCAGAATATGCCCTTGAGTCCGTTGAAAGATATGGAGCAATGCAGGGGAGTTGGCTTGCGGTAAAACGGCTGTCGCGTTGTCATCCATGGCATGCAGGGGGTTATGACCCTGTTCCCACAAACAAGAAAGAGAAAGCGTAGTTATGGAACAAAATCGTACTTTATTAATTGTTTTGCTGTGTTTTGTAGCTTACATGATGTATGAGGCCTGGCAAAAAGATTATCACCCTGTTCAAACTGTAAGTTCGCCAAGCCCAACCCCGGGTTCTGCAGCGATTCCAGGAAAAGAAAAATCTGTTAATTCAGGCAACGCATTGATGCCGGTGCCTTCTGGTGCCAAGCAAAATGCTGACACGGACTTAAAAGCGGCTTCGACAAAGTCAAAAACAGAGATAGAACGAGGCCATAGACTAACAGTGCAAACCGATGTATATCGGGCAGAGATTGACACCTTGGGCGGGGATCTCGCACAAGTTGATTTAGCTAAATATCCGCTGCACTTTAATCAAAAAGAAACACCTTTTCGCTTATTTGATACCACGGCATTGCGGCACTTCGTAGCACAATCGGGATGGTATCTGCCGAACGATCCTGACAATCATATCGTGCCTGGCTCACGCACGGTATATAAAGCAGATAAAGACAGCTATCGCATGGAGCCGAGTGATAATAGTCTGCAAGTGGATTTGCATTGGGTGAATGCACAAGGTGTGCAGTTCACCAAAAGATATGAATTTCATCGTGATAGCTACATCATTAATGTAACCCACTTTGTCAGCAATCCAGGTGAAAAAGAATTTAAAGCAAATCTGTATTTACGCCTGGAACGAAACGCCCCGAAAACCAATGGCGGATTCTTTATGTTGCCGACATTTACCGGGCCGGTGTATTACAGTCCGGATAAAAAATATCAGAAAATTCAATTTAGCCACATTGATGATGTGAAAGATCAATCTGTGAAAGATGCTATCCAACGTGATATTTCTGGCGGTTGGGTAGCCATGATCGAGCAATTCTTTGTCGGTGCCTGGATTCCGGATGACAAAATAAATTTTAAATATTTCACGTCACGCACGGAAGAAGCAGAACATCTATATATGATTGGCATGGTTGCTGAGCAAGCAGTCCCAGCCAAAGCGCAAAATGTCGCTGAAACAGCCCGCCTATATGTCGGACCCAAGATACAAAACAAATTGGCCGCAATTGCGCCAGGCCTGGAATTGAGTGTTGACTACGGCTGGCTGACTTTCATATCAAAGCCATTGTTCTGGGCATTGGATCATATTGAACGAGTAATTCATAACTGGGGTTGGGCGATTATATTATTAACGATACTAGTTAAGGGAGCTTTCTATAAACTCTCCGAGACCAGTTATCGGTCAATGGCCAGAATGAAAAGCATAGGTCCGCGCATGGCGGCACTGAAAGAACGATTCGGTGACGACAAGCAAAAAATGAACCAGGCAATGATGGAGTTGTATAAGAAAGAGAAAATAAATCCTCTTGGTGGTTGTTTACCGATTGTTATTCAGATTCCTGTATTTATTGCGCTGTATTATGTATTGCTAGAGAGTGTTGAATTGCGCCAGGCGCCATGGATACTGTGGATTCAAGATCTGTCAATTATGGATCCGTATTTTGTGTTGCCGATATTGATGGGTGTAACGATGCTGGTGCAGCAGAAATTAAACCCGGCACCAGCCGACCCGCTACAGGCAAAGATAATGATGGTGCTGCCACTCATGTTTACCGTCATGTTTGCGGTATTCCCGTCAGGATTAGTCTTGTATTGGGTGGTCAGTAATTTACTGTCGATAGCTCAGCAATGGTATATCACCAAACATGTTTTATCCGAAGAAAAACATACGGCTGGACATCATGCCAAGAAAAAGGGCGATGAATAAAATCTCTCTGAGTAAATATGCTTAACTTAAGGGGTGGCGCGTAAGCCGCCCCTTTTTGTTTGGCGTCTGGATATTTATTATTACTAACACAGGTTTGTTTTATTTCATGGCAAACTCGATTGAAACTATTGTGGCACAAGCAACACCCGCTGGCCGCGGTGGTGTTGGAATTATCCGTATTTCAGGGCCACTCGTCACCAAGATTGCTGCATTGGTTTTGAAAAGGGTTCCACAACCCCGATACGCTGATTACGGTCCATTTCATGATGCAGATAAAAATATTATTGATGTAGGTCTGGCGCTCTATTTTCCTGGGCCACACTCTTATACTGGTGAAGATGTCCTGGAGTTACACGCACACGGCGGCCCTGTCATACTGGACATGATCCTGAAAAGTATACTAGTGCATGGTACAAGATTAGCGCGACCAGGAGAATTTTCAGAACGGGCCTTTTTAAATGACAAGCTCGATTTGGCGCAAGCCGAAGCTATTGTAGATTTGATCGATGCGGGTACGGAAGAGGCGGCGCGAGCTGCTTTGCGTTCACTGCAAGGTGAATTTTCGCAAGAAATTATGAATTTAATAGATGTGGTAACACAATTAAGAATTTATGTAGAAGCAGCGATAGATTTTCCCGAAGAAGAGATCGATTTTTTAATTGCAGGTCAGGTAGAAGAAAAATTACACCAGCAAATTACTATTTTAAATAATATTCTACTACGCGCGCGGCAAGGTAGTATTTTAAAAGAAGGAATTCACGTGGTATTGGCTGGTCGACCCAATGCTGGTAAATCTAGTCTGCTCAACAGGTTATCAGGTAAAGAATCAGCCATTGTTACGCCGATTGCAGGAACTACGCGCGATCTAATCCGCGAAGAAATAAATCTGGATGGTATTCCTTTACATATTGTTGATACTGCTGGACTGCATGCAAGCAATGATCTTGTTGAACAGGAAGGGATGAAAAGAACCTGGCACGCAATAGAGAATGCCGATTGCATCATTGTGTTAATCGATGATGAGCAGGGATGGCAAAAGGATGATGATGATATCGTAAGACAGTTACCGGATAAATTACCGAGAATTGTTGTTCACACAAAAATTGATTTGACCAATGCACCTGCTGGAATCGCACGGGTAAAACCTTATGTGCAAATAAATCTTTCATCCAAAACTGGTGCAGGTATGGCTGCGCTAACCGAAAATCTGAAGAATTTGGTTGGTTATACAAGCCCTGCCGGTGGTATGTATATGGCCCGGCGCAGGCATATTGTGGCGTTAGGGCAAGCTCAACAGGCAATCGAAACGGCGTTAAATTTGGTAAAGTCTGGGCGTGGCGACCTAATTGCAGAAGAATTACGGCAGGTACAATTGCATCTGGGTGAAATCACCGGAGCTGTGAGTAGCGATGAACTATTAGGAAAAATATTTGCAAGTTTTTGTATTGGTAAATAGTGGTATATTAAAAATAGCTTGTTAAGCATGTTAGAACATAGATTGCGACTATAATGATGATTACATGCGTAAATTGATATTAGTTGTTATAGCAGGAATACTGCTAAGCTCCTGCAGTACGATTGGATACTATTGGCAGGCAGCCAGTGGTGAAATAGCAATTTTAAACAAACGTGAATCGATTCAATCTATTTTAAATAAGCAAAACACGGAAGATAATTTTCGCCAACAATTGCAATTGATTGAACGCGCCCGGAGTTTTGCCAGCAGCGATCTTTTACTGCCGGATAATGACAGTTATCGCTATTATGCGGATTTGCAGCGCCCATATGCAATTTGGAATGTGATCGCCGCCCCAAAATTATCAATAGAACCAAAAGAATGGTGCTTCCTCATTGCTGGATGTGTGAATTATAGAGGTTATTTTTTACAACAGGATGCACAGGCATTCGCGGATGAATTACATAAGGAAGGTCTGGATGTATACGTTGGCGGTGTAGCAGCGTATTCAACCTTGGGATACTTTGATGATCCGGTCCTCAGTACGATGCTGCGAAAAGACGAAGGAGAATTAATTGGGTTGCTGTTTCATGAATTAGCGCATCAACTAATATATATTAAAAATGATTCGGCATTTAATGAGGCCTTTGCCACGGCAGTAGCTCAAGAAGGCGTTAGACGGTGGTTTAATATACAAAATAAACCGGTACTCTATCAGCAGTATCTTGACACTGCAAAAGAACAGGAAGAATTTCAACAAATATTAACAGCCGCACGTGATGAGCTGGCTAATTGTTACTCATCTTCTGCGAGTGATGCTGTTAAATTAAATTGTAAGCAAACAGTCTTTAACAAATTAGGGAATAGTTATCATGTGTGGCGGCAACACGCCAGGTTCATTAATTATGACCGCTGGATGGCGCAACCGCTGAACAATGCACATCTCGCCCTGATGTCTACCTATAATAAATTAGTGCCTAATTTTAAAGCGTTACTTGATAAAAACCACGGGGAAATGAAAGACTTTTATTCCAGTGTCAGACAATTAGCCAAATTAAGCAAGCAAGAACGCCTGGAGCAATTACACAAATTCACAGAATCTAAATTTGTGAATAATTAAATAGAGGGGAAGGCATGTTAAATTCAGGGATCGAATTACCATTGTGGTTATTTGTAATATTAATGCTGGTAACAGGATGGGCATTACTATCACGATTATTGATACCCAGCACACGGTGGGTTTTACGGCGCCGAGTAAATAAAGTCATCGATGAATTAAATACCCGCTTAAATATTTCTATCCGTGCATTTCAGCTAACCAAGCGCCAGGTGTTAATTGACCGATTGGTATTTGACTCCAAAGTCATGGAGTCTATTGAAGCATACGCCCAGGAAAATCATTTACCGCGTGAAATTGCCCAGGCAGAAGCACAGCGGTTTGCCAAAGAGATCGTCCCGAGTTTTAACGCGTATGTCTATTTCAGAATTGGTTATTGGATGGCACGACGAATTGCACGTTTACTCTATCGAATTCGTGGCGGCTTCGTCGATGAACATCGACTCGGTGATATCGACCCAACTGCAACGGTTGTATTTGTGATCAATCACCGCAGCAATATGGATTATATATTGGTGGCATTTCTTGCGGCTGAACAAAGTGCTTTGTCCTATGCGGTTGGTGAGTGGGCACGGATATGGCCATTGCAACAATTAATCCGATCCATGGGTGCGTATTTTGTGCGGCGTAAATCCAATAATCCACTATACCGACGTGTGCTGGAGCGATATGTTCATATGGCTACCAGTGAAGGTGTCTGTCAGGCGGTATTTCCGGAGGGTGGATTGAGCAGAGACGGGAAATTGCGTGAGCCCAAATTAGGTATTCTGGATTATATGCTGCGTGGTTATGATTGTGAGCACGGCCGAGATCTGGTCTTTGTTCCTGTAGCGATAAATTATGATCGTGTGCTGGAAGATCGAACTTTGGTACGTGCATTGGATCCCAATGTCACACGCCGTAGTCAATGGTTTGTCATACGTACAACGTTGCGTTTTATCTGGCGAAATCTGTGGTTGAAAATACGCAGTCGCTGGCAGCGGTTTGGTTTTGCAGCCGTTGATTTTGGTCAACCTGTATCAGTGCGGGCTTACTGTGCACAACACCAATTAAATTTCATACATTTGAGTCAGGAGCAACGATTTGCAGAAGTAGACAAATTAGCGCGTCTGTTAATGCAGCAAATTGCACATCTGATACCCGCGGTACCGATTCCCATGTTATGTAAAGCCATTGTAGATGCTGGAGATCAAGGTATTGCGGAATTTGATCTGAAAGCGCGATTTTATCAAATCGCTGAACAACTTCAGGCACAGGGACGCATGGTAGTCCTTCCCACTGCGACCAGGGAATATTTATTTGCAACAGCGCTGAATATGCTGCGGCTACGACGTCTGGTGCGAGATGAGAATGGTAAGGTATTTGCAAGCTCAACTGATCGGGAGGTATTGGCCTATTACGCCAATTCCCTCCCGAGTTAATTATTTGGCATCCAGTTTTCGCGGGGGTTGCAAGACAATTTCGACGCGGCGATTACGCTGTAATTCCTGCGGCGTATCGCCGGTTGCAATCGGTCGATACATGGAAAACCCTACAGCCTCCATACGAGTTGGATCGATTTTTTTATTAATTTCAAAATAGCGAACCACACTGGCAGCGCGCGCGCCGGAGAGTTCCCAGTTCGACGGGTATTTTTCCTTGAGGACTGCACCGATAGGAACATTGTCCGTATGACCCTCGACTCGAATCAGATCATCATCGTTTGTCAGCAAATCTGCCAGTTTGGCCAGTACGTGCTGGCCTTCGGCTAGTATATCGGCGCTGCCGGAACGAAACAGTATTTTGTCTAAAACACGAAACGAGAGCTGGCCACGTAAGTTTTCGATTTCGACATTACGGGCTGCAATCTCGGACTGAAATTTGTCACGGAAACGCGTAATCTTGTCTTCAAGTTCCTGTAAATTGGTTTTTTTCTGATTCAGTTCCGTTTCGCAGGCGTTATTCAATTGACGAATTGTTTCCAGATCCGTTTCTGTTTTATGGCGTGCATCAACACAAGTAACCAGTTCTGCTTCAGACTTGCCGCGATATGACAGCAAATCCTTGCGAGTACTATCAAGTTCCTGTTTGATACTGGCATTTTGACTTTCCAGATCGGTGCGTAACTGTCGTTGAAAATCCGCATCGTCTGCACGTGTTTTTTTGCAGTAGGCCAAGTCTACGCGACATTGATCCAGGTCCTTTAAAGCCGACTGATGGACTTCAGTAGAGATGCCGCAAGCTCCGAGCATAAATGTAATAAGAATAACCGGTGAAATGCGTGTTAAATTTAGCATGCTATGTCCTCACTCTTGTACATTTACAGATGTTAATTCGATAAGGCAGTTAATTTGTTGATCATCATCAAAGTATGATCAGTTACTTGTCTTTGAAAAGCGCGTCAAATTTGGATTTAGCATCCGTACTTGAGTCGATTTGTGATGGATCGTCGGAATTGGTATTTAGGCCAAACAGGGCTTCAAATTGTGTAGCAGCCTGGGCCTGTTTGGTTTTTTCCGGTGGCCTGAAGGCACCCGCAATGGGTCTAAAATGATGACAAAAATTAGCAACATCCACTTCACGAGCCGGTTCTGCCAAATCGTGACTGCAATGTCCACTTAGTTTGGAATCATAAAATCGGCAAAGCCGGCAAACGTGTAAATCAGAAGCACAGGCAGGACATTGTGCCAGACGAATCAGCGGTAGAGGAACTTTCTTTAAAGAAGCGCCGCAGCGCCAACACACCAGTTGAGTGCCCATGGAAGTTTCCTGTAGCGAATGCGTAACAAGTATAACGTGGCATGGATTTAAACGTCAGCTGTAAATAAAAAAGGCATCTATTCAGATGCCTTTTTGGGAGATGTAAAATATCTGATTAGCCTATCTTGGGAAATTGTGGAACCAGGATCATTTCAGCCCAATAAATCTTGTCTTTGTCCTTGGCGCCCAGATCAGCCGCCTTTTTAGTGGCTTCACCGAAGGTCATATCACCATCGAGGAACCCGCGTACCAGGTCATAGCGATGTTTCCAGCCAATACGATAGCCTTTATCATTTGCCCGTTTCATTAATGGATCGGCACTAAATTTAAATACGCCTGACATGTGTACTCTCCTTCAAAAGAAACAAAAAATAATCAAATTTAACCAAACAGTTAGGGTGTGGAAGTATACACAAAGGGGCCTGTCGAGACAGTATCCGCAAGGGATAGCAATAATGTTAGTGTGTATTCACTTTCTGATAAGCCTTTAATTTACGCCAGAGTGAGCTGCGATTGATGCCTAGAGTCTGGGCAGCCAGGGACTGATTACCACCCAGTTGGTCAAGGACCCATTGAATATAGGTTTTTTCATGCTCCTCCAGGGTGGCGAGCTGACCGGAGGGCACCTGATGTACAGGTGGCGAACCCAATTGTTGTAAATCTTCTGGTAAGTGTATCGATTCAATGGTTTGCGAGTTTGTTACTGCGGTACCACGAGCAATTAGATTTTCAAGTTCGCGCACATTTCCCGGAAAAGGATAACTGAGAATTATGCTCATGGCTTCAGGACTGATATTGGTAACATTCTTTCGCATCGTGAGCGAATATTTTTGCAGAAAATGGTGACACAGCAGTGGGATATCGTCAGTACGTTGCGCCAATGCTGGAATACGTAAGCTAACCACATTCAGCCTGAAATATAAATCTTGTCGCAAACTCCCTTGTGCGACAGCATCGTTAATGTCGCGATTAGTAGCGGCAATAACACGAATATTGATTTTTACTGGTTCAGTTGCACCCAGACGCAGTACTTCCTGTTCCTGTATAACACGCAGTAGAGTAACTTGCATTTCGACAGGCATTTCAGTGATTTCATCTAAAAATAATGTGCCACCATCGGCTGATTCAAGCAGGCCTTTTTTGGCAGAAATTGCACCGGTAAATGCTTCCTTTACATGGCCGAACAACTCATTGGCAAGTAAGTCACGGCTGAATGCACCACAGTTCAGGGCAACATAGGGCTTGGCGTGGCGCTCACTGTGTTGATGGATATAACGCGCAAATAATTCTTTACCAGTGCCGCTGACACCACTGATTAATACATTGCAATCCGTCGGTGCAATTTGCTGGGCAAGTTGCAGCAAGGCCTGCATAGTCGAATTGTGAGTTATGATGCGATTGTTACCTTCAAGCGATTCGACTTGCAGTCGTAATGCGCGGTTTTCCCGGCGTAATTTTATTTTTTCAACAGCTTCACGAACCACTTTGCGGACATCTTCAATTCGAAAAGGTTTGGCAATGTAATAAAAAGCGCCTTGGCGCATGGCCTCGACAGCAGAATCGGTGCTGGCGTGACCGGTAATCATTATGACTTCGCAATCCGGGTGATGTTCACGGCTTGTGTGTAATATCATCATGCCATCTACTTTTTCCATGCGAAGATCAGTGAGGACAACATCAAACATCTGATTTTTGATTAATTGCAGCGCTGCTTCGCTGGATTGAGTGGCGGTGATGGCATAGGCATCGCAATTTAAAAGATGTTGCAGGTTACGTAATGCGATGGCCTCATCATCGACCAGTAATATATTAATCTGACTATTCATATTTTCATATCCGTCGGAGAGTTGTTGGCTGTTGTAGCAATGTCTTGTTCATCATGAATTGGCTGAGGCAGGCGCAAATGAAAACTGGTACCCTGCGCTACGTTGCTGGTTACGGTGATGCAACCAGCATGTTCCTCGATAATTTCGTAGACAATAAACAAACCCAGGCCCATTCCTTTGCCTACATCCTTGGTGGTAAAGAATGGATCAAATATGCGCGGCAGAATGTCGGCCGCAATACCCTGACCAGTATCAGTTATGCTGATATCGATGGCAGGTTGATCTACCAGGCAATCATGACCAAAAACATCCACAGCAGATTTTTGTTCTGGATTATATTTACTAGAAATAATTTGAATTTCACCCTGTTCGCCGCTTGCGTCGATAGCATTCATCAGGAGGTTTAAAAATACCTGTTGAATACGCTGCTTGTCCGCGTAGATATGTATATCAGCTGGAATTTGCGCGGTAATGGTGACATTAGCCGGTACCTCGCGGCGAATAAAACGTAATGTCTGATCGATAATGGGTTGCAGCGCGAGGGATTCCTTATTGAACTGACGATCACGGGCAAAATCAAGTAACGACCGAACAATATGCCGCGCACGTTGACATTGCTCGTCAATCTGGGTCAGTAATTCACGTTGATAATGGATATCCGCCTGAGAGAGTTCTTCCTGCATGATCTGACAGGAAGTCCATATATTGGACAGCGGGTTATTAAGTTCATGCGCTACACCAGATAACAGTGTGCCAAGCGAAGCAAGTTTTTCAGAACGTAGTAAATGTTTTTGTCGTACTTCCAGTTCCTTGAGCATATGATTGAAAGCGCTGATGATGGAAACGACTTCGCGATCATTTGACGGTAGTGGCAAAGAATCACGCTTGCCGCGTGAAAAGGTATCAACATTATGTGCTAACTGGGTTAAGGGTTGTACCACCCGACGCGAAAGAGCAAAACCGATGAACAATACACAGATAGCGACAGCAATAATGGCAGCCAGAAGAATATTGCGCAGTTTCGCCAGAGAATGCCCGACAAGTTGGCGTTCGTTGTTGAGCATGTCAGTTACAACAACAACAATATGCTTACCGATGGTGCGAATGTGATCTTCGACTTTGGTGATACGAAAATCATGAGCTTGACGTTTGCTGGCGTAGTCTGAGATCAGCGTTTGATAAATCTGTAATTCGGCATGTAGTTGCGCAACATTGTGCTGAACGCCAAGCAAAGTCATATCCGGCCAATCCTGAGTGAGTAAAGTATCCAGTTCGGAGACATAACGACGGTTTTCAACTAAATCGGTTGCCTGACCGTGTAGAAAAAAGTTGCGCTCGAAGCGGCGAATTTCCAGTGCTGTATCAAAGAGTGTGGTCACGCGTTCACCAAGATAGATCTTTTCCTCGATGAGGCGAAATTCGGCGTAAGCGAACATGGAAATCGCCAGAATGAGCAATGCGACCGCCAGGTAACCGTAGGTAATTTTTTTGCGGAGTGAGGGCTGCAACGGTAAAACTCCTGGATGCTGCTATTTGCGACAGACTGTCGTATTACGCAACAGTCAAGATTGATCGAGTATCGCAGCAGCAGCTTAGGGTTCTCTTAATTTGGTGTTGCAATATACATCAATACACAACACCAATCATTGAGTGTTTATCTTATATTTCAATGAGTTATATTGTTGGCATACTTACTGCTCTTATGAAATGAATAGAGACAAACTTTATACAGAGCAGGACATATATATGAGCACAGAATCGAATTGGTTACGGCAACTGGGTAAAGCCATGGAGTTTGCCAACCAGGTTGGCAGTCCGACCGCATTACCAGATTTACTGGCTAAGCAGGCCATTGCCGCAATGAATGCGAAGGGTCAACTTGCCCTAATTGAAAAGAACAGTAAGACAACAGGTGCAACCGAAACAAATGGCGCTGCTAAAATACCTCACCTCGCGTGTGCACGCTAAGATAAAAGCATCAGGAAAAAATAGTTGTGAACAGTCTTGTAAGTGCCTTGCCAGGCTTTCTGCGTTTTAAATGTGATCCAGCGCTAATTAAAGACGATCTACTTGCGGGCATGACGGTATCGCTGGTAGCGATTCCGCAGTCATTGGCTTATGCGCAACTTGCCGGAGTACCGGCTTATTACGGGTTATATGCGGCATTAATACCGACCATTATCGGCGCAGTATTTGGATCATCTCGCCAATTATCAACGGGTCCGGTGGCAATGACGTCTTTATTAACTGCCGCGAGTGTTGCGCCGTTGGCAGGTCATGGTACGGAATTATTTTATAGTTATGTCATATTGTTGGCATTGATATCAGGAATATTCCAGGTGGCATTCGGTGCGCTGCGCATGGGGGTGTTACTTAATTTCTTGTCACACCCGGTATTGATGGGATTCATTAATGCGGCGGCATTAATCATCGGCTTGTCACAACTACCTGCCTTGTTGGGTATACCGGCAAAACAGTCAGATCATTTTATTCTCGATGTGTGGCATGTGGTATCACATTTAAATACGCTACATGGACTCTCTGTGGGGTTTGGATTAAGCGCAATCGTAGCGCTGATTGCGTTTAAGAAATATATACCGAAGTACCCCGGGGTATTGATCACGGTCGCGGTACTGACGGTCATCAGTTACTTTGCCGGTTATGCCGATTTAGGCGGAAAAGTTGTCGGCGATATACCACAGGGCCTGCCTAGTTTGGGCATGCCAACGATGGACTGGAAAGCAACCGTAGCACTCTTACCGGCCGGATTTGTTATCGCATTAATCAGTTTCATGGAAGCCATGTCCAGCTCAAAGGTAATCGCCATTAAAACGCGCGTGCCCTGGAATGAAAATAAAGAATTAATCGGGCAGGGTTTGGCAAAAATAGCTGCAGCATTTTGTCACTCCATGCCGGTAAGTGGCTCATTTTCACGCTCAGCATTAAATCTCAGCGCAAATGCAAAAACCGGAGTTTCGTCGGTTATCTCTGCTGTGTTCGTGTTATTAACATTGTTATTCCTGACGCCACTGTTGTATCACCTCCCCAAACCGGTATTGGCGGCAATCATCATGATGGCCGTGATTGGATTAATCAATTTTCGATCGATACGCGATGCCTGGAAAGCCAACCGGGATGATGGAATTGCGTCGATCGTGACGTTTGTTGCGACCTTGTTATTTGCACCCAACATTCAGAACGGTATCCTGACCGGCATCATTCTGTCGCTGGCCTTGTTGTTGTATCGGTTCATGCGACCACGAATTGCCGTGTTAGGCATGCATCATGATGGTGTCTTGCGTGACAAACACATTCATACGTTACCCGCATTGCATCCCCGTTTAGGCGCATTGCGTTTCGATGGTTCCTTGCAGTTTGTCAACGTTTCATACTTTGAAGATGCCGTGTTATCCCTGATTGAAGAAAATCCGCAAATGAATCATGTATTGATCAAGGCCAGTGGCATGAATGATTTGGATGCATCCGGAGTCGACATGTTGGCGAACCTGTTTGTTCGCTTGAAAAACAGTGGTATCCGCATCGTGTTTAGTGATATCAAAAAACAGGTACGTGACGTGATGGATCGAACCGGTTTAACAGACCAGATTGGTTTGGGTAATATCTATAAAACAGATAATGAAGCCATCGAAAAGTTAATTTCCGAAATTAATCAAATTCCTTAATTGAATTATTTCGATGCGGCATCATTCCGATGCCGCGACGTGCAAGCTTTTATCGACTATATATAGACCAAGAAGACGTAAAACACATGATCGCATTATTAGAAGCACATAAAGCCGGGCTATTGCAGCGCCAACACTGGTTATCCAATTTGATTTCCGGTGTCATCGTGGGTGTGGTTGCGCTGCCTTTATCAATGGCGTTCGCCATTGCCTCCGGGGTAAAACCGGAGCAAGGACTATACACGGCAATTATCGCAGGTCTGGCCGTTTCAATATTTGGTGGCAGCCGATTGCAGATCGCCGGGCCCACTGGCGCGTTTATAGTGATTCTTGCCAGCATCACGGCACAACACGGTGTCGATGGTTTGCAAATCGCTACGCTGATGGCGGGTGCAATATTGCTGTTTCTGGGCGTGGCCCGTCTGGGCACAATCATTAAATTTATCCCGGACCCGGTTATTGTTGGGTTTACTGCCGGAATTGGGGTGATCATCTGGGTAGGCCAATGGAAGGATTTCTTTGGTTTAGCGGCGGTGCAGGGAAAGCATTTTCACGAAAAGCTCTGGCATTTATTGCAGGCCTTGGCACATCCGCATTGGGCCACAACGGCCCTGGCTGTTTTGAGCCTTGCACTACTGATACTGGTTCCTCGCTTTAAATTATTCAAACGTATACCCGGGCCATTAGTCGCAATGATCGTCGCCACCAGTATCCAGGCAGTATTCCATTTTAATGGCGTGGTGACGATTGGCAGTGCGTTTGGTGGTATACCGCAAGGCTTACCCGGTTTGCATTTACCGGTCGTGACGATGAATCGCATTATTGAATTAATCGGGCCTGCATTTGCAATCGCCATGCTGGGCGCAATTGAATCGTTATTATCGGCAGTAGTAGCCGATGGCATGGCGCAGACGCGGCACAACTCGAACCAGGAATTGATCGGACAGGGTATCGCCAATCTGCTGACGCCGCTATTCAATGGATTTGCTGCCACGGGTGCGATTGCGCGTACCGCGACCAATATCCGCAATGGCGGCAACAGCCCGATTGCCGGAGTTGTTCATGCCATTACGTTGATACTTATTATCTATATGCTGGCGCCATTGGCCGGCAATATTCCGTTGGCGGCATTGGCGGCAATTTTATTCGTGGTTGCCTGGAACATGAGCGAAATGCGCCATGTCGTCAAAATGGTAAGACGTGCACCACGTGCTGACGTCATAATTCTGTTGGTAACATTTGGCTTGACCGTTTTTGCGGATCTCGTGGTAGCCGTGAATATCGGTGTGATTCTTGCCACGCTACATTTCCTGCGAAGAATGGCCGGTAGTGTTGAAGTGCTACAGGTATCCGAGCAAGAGTTACAGAAGGAATTCGGGCATCGCGGATTTAAAGCCATGTCACCTCGTGTATTGGTGTATGCGATTGAAGGTCCGTTTTTCTTCGGTGCCGTAGAAAACTTTGAGCGTGCCCTCGCGTCAACGCATACCGA
This sequence comes from Gammaproteobacteria bacterium, assembly GCA_024641475.1. Classification (GTDB taxonomy): domain Bacteria; phylum Pseudomonadota; class Gammaproteobacteria; order UBA6429; family Thiohalophilaceae; genus JACQBC01. The sequence goes on along the minus strand of JAHECZ010000022.1, from coordinate 17,322 downwards.
TCCGCAAATATTACTCATCCGCCTCAAGTGGGTGCCGTTCATCGATATCACCGGTTTGCAAACGCTGGAAGAAGTCATTCAGGATTTACATAAACGTCATGTCAGAGTCATGCTGAGTGGCGCCAACGAATCGGTAACGGAAAAACTGGCGCGTGCGGGAATTCTCGATCTGGTCGGTCGTGAAAATGTATTCGATGATTTCAGCAAGGCCATGCAGCAATGCGAGTTGCTTGTACAAGAAGGCACAACCGCGACGGCGGCATAATAACCCGTAGAGTCAATTAATGATGTTACGATACTAGTCAACATGTAGATAACCGGTATAATTCGGGCCACTATGACCCACCTGCAGCTGGCTTATTTTCATTTGGCAACGGTAGTGCCGTCGTTTTTACTGGGCAGTTATTTGTTAGTGTCGACAAAGGGTAGCCTGTTGCATCGGCGCCTGGGCAAATTGTATTTATCATTAATGGCAGCGACAGGGATGATCACCTTGCTGATGCCTGCCGAAGTTGGGCCACAGTATCTTGGTCATTTTGGTTTTATCCATTTATTCAGCCTGTTAACCTTGTATCTGGTTCCTTCGGCCTATATCGCAGCACGCCAGGGTAATATCAAACGACATCGTGGCAATATGCTCGGCCTATATATTGGTGGAATTCTTATTGCCGGTAGTTTTGCCTTGTTACCAGGCAGAATGCTCCATAACTGGTTATTCAACTAAATTTAGATTGTCTTTAAAACGAGAATTAGCGTTCATGATCTAAACCGATATTTCGGTACTTCTTAATGTAAATAAGTAATCATTTCGTAATTTCACCCGCCCTGTTTCGTATTCGTATTTAACGCTGGCCTGTATTTTGCACTATCCACTCAGGATTCCCTTGCCTGGAGTGAGAGATGTTTGGCCGGCGTAAGCAAAGTAGCAGTGAGCAGTGCATTATTGGGTTAAGTTTAACCGAACATGGACTGGCGCTAGCTAAAGGTACGCATGTCGGCGCGCAAGGGTGTCGATTACAACAGGTAGCCTATGCGCCTTGTAGATCAATCGAAGAAGTTACCACCGCACTACAGCAGTGGGTAAGTGACTATAAATTGAAAGGGGCACCCGTGAATTTTGTGTTGGGCGCTCATATGTACAGCTTAATCCTGACCGATGCACCTGACGTGAAACCTGAAGAACTCAATGCGGCAATGAGTTGGAAGGTCAAGGATCTCATTCAATTCGATTTGGCAGATGCAGTCGTTGATGTCTTTGCCATACCTGGGCAGAAAGAGCGTGGTAGAGCATCGATGGCATATGTCGTCTGTGCGGCAATCGATGTGTTGCGTGCCTATGTCGATATCATCCAGAAATGCCAATTGACGATCAGATCAATCGATATTCCTCCCATGGTGCAGCGCAATATTGCGCATGAATTGCCGGAAGATAATCAGGGTGTTGCCTTACTTACCCTGGGAGAACGTACCGGAGCGATCAGTCTATGTCGGCAAGGTGAATTATTTTTGACGCGCGATGTGGATGTTGGATGGCAGCATTTTGAGGCTATTGGGCAGGAGTCGACGGGTAATATGGACCTGGCTGAAGAAATGAGTCCGGCCAATAGTCGAATCCTGGATGCGATTATTTTAGAAGTGCAGCGTTCACTCGATTATTACGAAAGCCACTTTGCCCAGCCCGCCATCCGAAATTTAGTCGTGGCCCCTTTGCCGATCCATATAGAGAGATTGTCGGCGTATTTAGCAGTCAATACCGGGTTGAATGTGCGGGAATTAGATTTAAATAGCATTATTAATTCAGATGAAAAGGTGGAACAAGCCTTGCAATCATATTGCCTGCCTGCGATCGGTGCCGCCATGCGAAATGCCAAGGCGGCGTAAAAGGCAAGGGAGTAGTGATGCAACAGATAAATCTATACCAGGATGCGCTGCGGCCTGCCCGTGAATTTCTGGCGTTGGCACAACTCGGGCGGCTGCTGGGTATATTACTGCTGGGCTTGGGTGTAGTAAACGCAGGTCAGGCATTAGTCACCTGGCGAGCAACTCAACAGTATCAGGTGTTGCAGACAGAACAAGCGCAGCTGCAAACACAAGTAAATCACTTGCAACAACAATTACAGGCAAGGGCGGCGGAAAATAATTCCGCCACATTAGAAAAACAATTGGCACTGCAAGATACGCAATTACAAAATAAACAACAAGTAATACAACTGCTCACCGGTCGTCATGTAGGCAATGTAAAAGGATTTGCGACCCAGTTTGGCGGGTTGGCACGACAACACATTGATGGATTATGGTTAACCGGGTTGTATATCCACGCCGGTGGAGAAAAGTTGAATCTGCGTGGTAGCACCAGTTCACCTGATTTACTGCCAAAGTATTTGCAGCGACTGGCCATGGAGCCAAGTTTTCATGGAATCGAATTCAAAACGTTTTTAATGCAGCGTACGAAGGATAAGGCGCAAGTGGATTTTGATTTAAGATCCACGCCGGAAGAAAAGAGTAAATAATGCCGATAAATATGCAATATTTGCAGCAACGCTATATCGCACTGACGCGACGTGAACGTATTTTGTTTGGGATTGCCGGTGCAGCAGTTATGTTTATATTGTGGACGCAATTAGTCTATGGGCCAATGCAGGCAAGATATATGTCGCGGCATAACGAAGCTGCGACAACATCCGCTGCGATGACTACTATGCGCGCGCAACTGACGCTTATGTCGGCGCAACTCAATCAGGATCCGAATCAGGAAATAAAACAAAGATTGGCGCGGACCCAGCAAGAGATCGCCAGAATGGATTTGGAGTTAAAAGAAAAATTACGTGGCTTAATTGCGCCACAACAAATGCCTGGTGTGCTCGAAGCGATGCTGAAACAAAACGCCAACCTGCAATTAACTCGTGTGCAAGCGTTGGGTGCAAAACCGTTACTGACTAAAGAGCTGAGCAACGCGAAAGCGGAAAGCAGCGAGAAGCCGGTACCAGATGTTGAGGTGTACGAACACGGTGTGGAGATCGAGTTTACTGGAAGTTATCTGGCGACACTGGATTATCTGAATGCCTTACAGTCATTGCCTTGGGAATTCTATTGGGATGCGGTCAGGCTGGATGTGGAAAAACATCCTCTCGCAAGAGTCGTTATTACCGTACATACCCTGAGCTTGAAACAAGGATGGATTGGTGTCTGATTTAACCGTCAAATTTCCGCTTCTTAGTGCCATATTCCTGGCAGTCCTGGCCGGTAGAACTGTGTATGCTGAAATTTTATCCGATCCGACCTTACCGCCGGGCGGCGAAAGTAGTCATAAAGGCAGTCAGCACGTAACTGTTCAGCCACGCTGGATGCTGACAGCAATACTAATTGCAACTGAGCGGCGTACTGCCACGATAAATGGAAAACGCGTCGATGTGGGTGATGACATCAATGGTGCCAGGGTGCTGGCGATTGAGCCAAATCAAGTCACATTGCAACCCGCAAAAAACAATAAAACCGTAAATTTGCAATTGCTTCCCAACGATTTCAAACGCATGGCTGGAAAAGATTCCCATGGCAAATAAATACAAGCTCACTTTACTGCTAAGTGTCTGCTGGCTCAGCAGTTGTGCGACTGCTCCGCAGCGAGATAATCATACGCAATCGATGATTGAACAAACCCTGCAACAGGCCGTGCAACAAAATCAACAAGGCGCAGCAACGCCAAAGCCACCCGGCGAAGTAAGTAATGCATTAGTACCGCCACTGCAAATGGATCTGCCGTTACAGGCACAAATCGATACAGAACCGCATTTTGATTTAAAAGTTGATCGGGCCGATGCGCGATCCTTTTTTATGGGTTTAGTCGATGGTACCGCGTATAACATGGTGGTGCATCCGCAGGTAAAGGGACAAATCACTCTGGAGCTGAAAAATGTCAGCGTGGATGAAGTGATGGAAACGGTACGCAGTGTTTATGGGTTTGACTATGAAAAGTCACGCAATGCCTATCATGTTTTCCCCGATGCCATGCGCACACGAATCTACAAAGTAAACTATCTGGACATTCATCGTAGCGGCAGTTCAAAACTCAAGGTCAGTTCCGGACAGGTAACCCAAACTGCGCGTGGCGGCGGGCAGAGCGCGTCCGGCAGTAGTGCAGGCAATAGTGGTAATTCGCGTGAAACCGTGGCAGCAAGCAGTATCGACACCAGTAATGATTCGGATTTTTGGAAAGAAGTGCAGCAGGCCTTAGTCGCGTTAATCGGCAAGGATAAGGGTCGCAATGTCGTGATTAGCCCACAATCCGGTGTGATTGTTGTTCGTGCCATGCCAGAGGAATTGCGCGCGGTCGCACGCTATCTGGAAACCACGCAGAGCATCATGCAGCGACAGGTATTACTCGAAGCCAAAGTAGTAGAAGTAAGTTTGAGCGATGGATATCAGACAGGAATTAATTGGTCCGCATTAAAGACAACGGCAAGTGGCAGCCAGGTATTGTTGGGCCAGATAGGCGGAGGTTCCATTTTGTCAGGTGGCGTAAGCAATTTGCAAGGTAATACCGGTACGCTTGATCCAGCCAATCTTGCACAGGTAACGTCAACAGCGACATCCGCCTTTGGTGGCATGTTTACAGCCGCATTGAATATCAAGCAGAATTTTTCAGCCTTCCTGGAGTTGCTCAAGACCCAGGGCGACGTGCAGGTGCTATCGAGCCCGCAAGTCGCCACGATGAATAATCAGAAAGCGGTCATTAAAGTAGGAACGGATGAATTTTTCGTGACCAATGTGGAGTCCAGTACCAATACCGGTACTGCAACCAGCAGTACCCAAAACAATGTAGAGCTTACCCCGTTCTTTTCGGGTGTGGCGCTGGACGTGATCCCACAAATCTCGGAAGACAGTGATATCACCTTGCATATCCATCCAACTGTAGTTGATGTGACGGAGCGAGTTAAAAATATCAGTGTTTCCTCAGCAACGACGTTAAGCGTGCCACTGGCAGTGAGTTCAATACGTGAATCCGATACGATGATTCGCGCCAAAAATGGTCAGGTGGTGATCATTGGCGGATTGATGAAAAATCGTAAAGCCAACGATCAGGCGTCAGTACCTCTGCTCGGCGATTTGCCGTTAATTGGTAATTTGTTCCGGCATGACAAGCAGGTGATGATTAAGAGTGAGCTGGTCATCTTGCTCAAACCCACTGTAGTGGATGACGCCAATAGCTGGGCGCAGGGATTGCGTAATAGTCAGGCGCAATTTCATGACATGTTTCCGGACAATGTCGCCGTAAAATCGGCAACCACGACGAGACGTTAAAGCCATCATGTATCAAAAATTCTTTGGCGTTAAAGAAATACCGTTTACGTTGTCGCCCGACACGAGTTATTTTTTTGCGTACGGGCATTATGCCAATGCACTCAATACACTATTGGTCGCGTTACGCTCCGGTGAGGGTTTTATCAAGGTCAGCGGTGAGGTAGGTACGGGCAAAACATTATTATGCCGCAAACTCATGGCTACCCTCGGTGATAAATTTGTAATTGTATATATCCCTAACCCGCAACTCACCGCCTACGGCCTGCAGGTTGCAGTGGCAGAAGAATTGGGGATCAAGGTCAGCCGTTATGTGCATCGCTTACAAAAAGCCATCACGGAAAAATTGATTGAGTGTGCTCAGGCCGGGCGACGCGTCGTATTATGTATCGATGAAGCCCAGGCGATGCCGGAAGAAACGATTGAATCACTACGATTATTGACCAATCTGGAAACCGAAAAGTTTAAACTGTTGCAAGTCGTTATGTTTGGCCAGCCCGAGTTGAATGAACTGCTCAACCGCAAGAGTGTGCGGCAACTCAAGCAGCGAATTACGTATTCATATGAATTGCAGCCGATCGATCGTGACGGTATGGCTGCGTATATCAATCATCGTTTGTGTGTTGCCGGGTATGCGTCAGCACCACCGTTTGATACGAAGTCACTGGATTATATTTATAGCGCTTCACGCGGTATTCCGCGCTTGATTAATACCTTGTGCCACAAATCCCTGTTACTGGCATACGGACGGGGTTCACGTAAGATTCAACCGGATTGGGTGCGGCTGGCGATTAAAGATACCGACGATGCACAGTGTGAATTAACCGCCGTATCATTCTGGCGTCGTTTGATAAATCGTCCAGCGGCAGCCTGATGAGTTTAATCAATCAGGTACTCAAGGATTTGGAGCAGCGCCAGGTTGCCGAGGCCGGTGAAGGCGCAACAATTCTGCAACATGTGCGTTATGTGCCTGCACCAAACACAGGTTCACGGAACTGGTTAATTTTAAAATGGATTGTGGTTGTGGCGTTAATCGTTGCAGCAGCGACCGGAATTTATTTATGGCGTAACCATGCTGTGAATATTCCGGCACAACAAACCAATTTAATAACACCAGTCGCGGTGATTTCACAACCAATATCAAGTCAGGTTGCCCCGGCAAGCATTCCGGCGACTGTGCCGGAGATGAAAGAGTCAATGAGTGCAGCACCGCCAACGGTATCCGGGCAACCCGAAGTGCCGATACACGCATCGCGGCATCGTAAGTCAAACCAGCCGCAGGTAGCAGCACAATCACAGGAAGAGGTTGAGAGCAGCGGTGCGAGTGAGCCAATGCTTGTACAAAAACATCCCGTTTTGCCCAGCGCAACAGAACAGCTGGCAATAAATTATCAGCAAGCCTACGAGCTCATTGCCCAACAACGCTGGCGTGAAGCAGAAAGCCAATTGCGTGAATCACTAAAACAGGATGCCACACAACACCGTTTGCGGGAATTACTGGTGGGACTATATATAAAGACTGGCCGATGGATTGAAGCCGATGCCGTGTTGGCGCAAGGATTGAAATTGTTGCCGGTACAACCATCGTTGGTAAAATTACGGGCCCGGACGCTGATGCAACTGAATCAGGATAAACAGGCCATCGCGGTGTTGACACAATTTGCACCGCCACCGTCAGTCGATCCGGAACATTACGCCCTCATGGCGGTATTGCAGCAACGTTTGGGTCAACATGCCCAGGCGGTGAATATTTATCAGCAGCTATTGGCCAAAAATCCCAATGTGGGCGTGTGGTGGGTCGGTATGGGCATCTCACTGGAGGCACAACACCAGCAAGGCGCAGCCAAAACGGCATTTGAACATGCCCGCGCCAGTGGCAATTTGTCATTAGAAGTAGCACGTTATACAGATAATCGTTTGCGTGTGCTGCAGGAAACCGGATTAAGTACGACCGACTAAAATAAGCTAATATCAGTGCATGACCCGGACATATTGGCAATGGTTGCTCTTGCTGGCATTAGTCAGCCACGTGGCGCTGGCTGAGGAGACCAAGCCTGCGACGGATGACAGCGAGAAAAAGGTTTTTCGTAGTGTAGGCCCGAACGGCGAAGTGATCTTCAGTGATCAGCCCAGCAAAGGCGCACAGGAAATCGACATACCGCCGCCGGCCAGTAATACTTACCAGCCCGTGCCCGTGCCAAATTTTACTCCGTATGTTCCGCCGTCCAAACCAACGAATCACAACAGTGCGAACAACTACAGTTTGTTCTATGTCAGTTTTCCCGGTAAGGAAGAAACATTGTGGGCAGACACGGGTGAAGTCACCATCCAGCTCATGATCGAACCCGGTCTGCAGCCTGGCCATGGTCTGGTTTACATCCTTGATGGACAAGCGATACCACACAATGGACTGTCCTTATTGCAAACCAACGTAGCACGTGGCGAACACAAGGTTAGCGTGGAAATACGCGATAATACCGGAACCATGGTGCTGACCACCCCGCCGGTCACATTTTTTGTACGTCGGCCAACCGTTAAAAAGTAAATCTCTGCCATTCGCACCTTTTTAGTGCGTTTACAGGCGTGTCTCGCTACACTAATTCCATATTGGTGCGTCATCAGGTCTAAGGCGTCGATCGGGGGAATGTCCATCGCGAGATATCTTATTGTTTTCTTTGATTATTATATTGTTTTGGATATTTTGCCGAGGCGGCTTAAGTACGCACTATCTTGGTTTGGTAATTGCTAAACAAAGAACATGATCATGACCGAAAACACCCACCCTACGGCAATTCCCAGCCGGGTACTCGAAAATCTGAGTAACGCGGTATTGCTGTTCGATGCTGCCTTGCGGTTGCGCTATATCAATCCGGCGGCGGAGATGTTATTTGGCGGCAGCGCCCGGCAATTGGCAGGCTTGCCGTTGGATGAATTGGTCCATTCACGCGAACAGCTGTTGCCGGCATTACAGGAGGCCTTGCGCAGCGGCCACCCGTTTTCAAAACATGAACATGTATTCGAGTTACTCAATGGCCAGGAGATGACGGCGGATATCTCCGTCACGGTCCTGCACGAAAATCTTTCCCAACCGGAAATACTGCTGGAACTCAAACCGATGGATCGCATTATTCGCATCTCGCGCGATGAAACTCTGGTTTCGCAACAAAGCGCGACGCGCGAACTGTTACGCGGGTTGGCACATGAAATCAAGAATCCATTGGGCGGGCTGCGCGGTGCAGCCCAATTACTCGAAAAGCAATTAGTGGATGATGAATTAAAAGAATATACCCGTGTGATTATTGATGAAGCGGATCGCCTGCAAAAACTGGTGAATCGTCTGCTCGGCCCGAGTGGCATGCCAAAAATGCGCGAGACGAACATTCACGAAGTATTGGAGTACGTACGCAATATTGTCACCAGCGGGGAACAGCAGGATATCCGTATACATCGTGATTACGATCCGAGTATTCCTGATATAAACGCCGATCCGGATTTATTGATTCAAGCCGTACTCAACATCGTTAATAACGCAATACAGGCTTTGGGAGAACGCGGCAACATTATTATCCGTACGCGAGTGATGCGTAAATTTACCATTGGTCAACAGCAGCATCGTCTGGTGCTTGGCGTTGAGGTTATCGACGATGGTCCGGGCGTGCCCGCAGATATTCGCGACAAGATTTTTTATCCGATGATCACCGGGCGTGCCGATGGTACTGGCCTGGGTTTATCGATTGCGCAGCGGTTGGTGCAGCAGCATGGTGGCATTATCGAATGCGACAGTATGCCGGGTAAAACCGTGTTTTCTATTTTCTTACCAATTTAATGCAGGTGTGAGGCAACGATGAGTATGGAAACAGTATGGGTTGTAGATGACGATCGTTCCATTCGGTGGGTACTGGAAAAAGCCTTAAAACAGGCGGATCTGGAGGTTAAGACGTTCGAGAATGGCGACAGTGTGTTGCGTGCGCTGGATCGGCAAAGTCCCAACGTCATCATTACCGATATTCGTATGCCGGGTATGGATGGATTGCAATTACTCAAACATATTCATGCGCGTGATCCGAATATGCCGGTGATCATCACCACGGCCCATTCCGATCTGGATAGCGCGGTGTCAGCTTATCAGGGCGGAGCGTTTGAGTATTTACCCAAACCCTTTGATGTCGATGAGGCCGTGGCATTAACCCGCCGCGCAATCGGCCTGGCCAAGCAACGCACACAGCCACAAAATACCGAGATCGCGATTACCCCGGAAATCATTGGTGAAGCACCATCGATGCAGGAAGTATTTCGTGCCATTGGTCGTTTGTCGCGATCGAATATCACCGTGCTGATTAACGGCGAATCCGGTACCGGTAAAGAGCTGGTGGCCAAGGCGCTGCATAAACACAGTCCGCGAGCCAGCAAACCGTTTATCGCGTTGAACATGGCGGCGATTCCCCGCGACTTGCTGGAATCTGAATTGTTTGGTCACGAAAAAGGCGCGTTTACCGGCGCGCAGGGATCGCGAGTTGGTCGCTTCGAACAAGCCGATGGCGGCACGTTGTTCCTGGATGAAATTGGTGATATGCCGCAAGAGTTGCAAACGCGTTTGTTGCGGGTATTACAAGATGGCACGTTCTATCGGGTCGGTGGGCATAATCCGATTAAAGTGGATGTGCGCATCATCGCTGCGACGCATCAAAATCTGGAGCAGCGTGTGACGCAAGGATTGTTCCGCGAAGATTTATTCCATCGCTTGAATGTGATCCGCATTCATATTCCACCACTGCGTGAACGCCAGGAAGATATTGCCCTGCTCGCCAGATATTTCCTGAGTCGCGCCGCCACCGAATTGAATGTCGAACAAAAGAGCCTCGATAAGGATTCCGAACAATACATGAGTCGTCTGCCCTGGCCCGGTAATGTGCGGCAATTGGAAAACACTTGTCGCTGGCTAACTGTGATGTCACCTGGTCAGGTTATCCATAGTGAAGACCTGCCAACGGAGCTGCAATCCGATCAAAGCGAAGAAACCAAGACCGGCGACTGGGTTGAAGTGTTACGGCGTTGGGTCGAACGACAACTCGCCGGCGGTGACAGTGGCATTCTTGAACGCGTCATGCCGCAATTCGAACGCGTCATGATCGAGACCGCGTTACGTAAATCCGGTGGCCGCCGCCAGGATGCCGCCAAATTATTAGGCTGGGGCCGCAATACCTTGACACGCAAGATCAAGGAATTAGGCATGGAAGAGCACGTCTAGACCAAATCAGCCATTTCAATACGGTGTCAGCAGGGTTTGCTGGCACCGCAAAAATATCCTAAGTCAAACAGCTGTAGAATTTTCGCGGTAGTGCAAGTATCTACATATATTCTCGCCGGGAGTTGGAATTACCAGCATCTAATGGTAGTTAACTTAAATGGCATTACGGCGAGTGTTCTCTAAAATTACCCAACTGTTCGTATCAGCAATGTAAGAATTAATGATCTGGATCACGAAATTGACGCAGGTCGCCTAAGCTATTCAATTACGAATATGACAGCGATCAACAAACTACGAAATAGCTGGTTACCCATATTGCTTCCGCGTATTTCGGGTGTATCTTCAATCTGAAAGTTTGGTTAATAACTCTTTGTTAATACTTCAGGAGATGAACAATATGTTCCCGCGCGTAACCAAAACCCTTTTCAATCTACTTGCAATCACTTGTGTGTTCAGCCTGTCACACCCTGTGTTAGCAGTAGATGCCGAGGCCGCCAAAACCCTGGCGCGGCAGAACGGTTGTTTTAAATGTCATGCCGTCGACAAAAAGAAAGATGGCCCAACCTATAAAGAAGTGGCCGATAAATATCGCGGCAAACCCATCGCCAAATCAGAAGAACGCCTGATAACCCACATCACCACGGGTGAGAAGGCCAAGTTTCCCGATGGTCATGAAGAAGATCACAAGATCATCAAGACTAAAGACATGGAACAGATCAAGAATTTAGTAAATTGGATCCTTTCACTGCAATAGCTAAGGAAGTCATTGCCCGGCTGCTCGCTCCGACAATAGCGACTTAAATAATCGAGGAAGAGGAGGGAATGATGAACGCGCTCAGTAAATTATTTTTGATGTGCCTGATGAGCAGTGCACTGGGAATAGCCGATTATGTACGGGCTGCTGATGCTACACCTGTAACTGAGGCACCCGCAGCAACTGTAGCGCCGGCTGCCACCGAAACTCCCGCTGCAACCGAATCGCCTGCTGTATCAACACCCGCCACAGCTGAATCACCCGCAACGGGTGCGCCGCTGGCAACGGCGAGCAAACCTGCGCCTAAAGATCTCGTCTTGACGGGTGATGCAAAGTGCACGCGTTGCCACGATGAAAGCGACAGCCCGAAGGTGTTATCCATTGGCAAAACCAAACACGGCACAGTAGCAGATAGTCGTACGCCGACGTGTACCAATTGTCATGGTGAGAGTAGCGCGCATGAAAGCAATCCCGGTGGCGGTAAGGATCGCCCACTGCCTGATCGTTATTTTGCGAAAAATTCTCCTACTTCGGCAGAGGAACGTACAAATGCCTGTTTAGCCTGCCACCAGGGTGGCAAACACATCAATTGGCAAATGGGTGTTCACGCCAATCGCGATGTCACCTGTACTTCGTGTCACCAGATTCATACCGCGCATGACAAGGTGCGTGACAAACGCACGCAACCCGAAGTGTGTTTCTCCTGTCACAAAGAACAACGTACCCAAATCAGCAAACTATCCCATCATCCTATTCCAGAAGGTAAGTTGGCCTGCGTATCGTGTCATGACGTGCATGGCGACAATCCAAAAATGATGGCTAGAGGCAGTGTCAACGAAACCTGTTTTACTTGCCACATGGAGAAGCGTGGGCCGTTTGTACACAATCACCAGCCGGTTACCGAAGATTGCAGTATTTGCCACAATCCGCACGGCTCCAACATTACCAACTTGCTGAAGGCGCGTCCGCCGTTCCTGTGCCAGGAATGTCATTCGCATGACAGTCACCCGGGTCAGGCAGCAGCATTACCCAATGCGCCGAGTAACAGTACCTCATTAATGGGTTCTGTCGCGCGTGGTTGCCTGAACTGTCACACGAATATTCATGGCGGCAACAGCACCGTCAACAGCGCAACCGCCGGTCGGTTCCGTCGTTAATTGATCTTAGGGAGAATGAACATGAATAAGAATATCCTGACATTCAAGCGAACTGCGATCTCCGCTGCACTAATGGCCGCTCTATGTTCTGTACATGCCGACGAAACTGATGCAGATATGGCGCAAATGATTAAGCCGGTAAGTTCCATTTCTATTGGTGTCGGCAATTGGTCTGGCGATCGTCCTCAGCTGGGCATATACGATGGTATGCGTGATGGCGGTATTTATGGGTTATTTGATGCTGATATCGTTAGCCGCGATGATTTAACTGGAACCTGGCTTAAGCTCGATGTGCGCAATTTGGGTATCGATAATAGAGAGGTACGCGGTGACTATATTCGTCAGGGTAACTATGGAGGATTTTTTGAATTTAACCGGATCACGCGCGATAACCCTTACACCTTCACGACAGGCTTGCAAGGAATTGGCACAACAGATCTTACGGTAGGCACATCACTGGGTTCCTTTACCCAGCGTGAGGTCGAGCTGGGAACAACACGTGAATTGACCCGCCTGGGAGGATTTATCAATCTCAGTCCAGGCCTTGACTTGAAGATCGATTTTAAAAATGAAAACAAGACAGGAACCCGGCAATGGGGTTGGGGCAGTGCCGCGCTCTTTTCAGTGGAACCACTCGACAGCACCACGCGTCAGATTGAAATGATCTTGCAATATACCGGTGAACAACTGCAAATCTCTGGCGGTTACTTTGGCAGTATGTATGATAATCACAATTTACAGGTACTTGAACAGCTAAATGGTGTGACGGGTGGAACTAGTGCACAATTCAATGCAACTACTCCGTTATCACTGCCATTAAGTAATCAAGCACATCAATTATTCATCGACAGCGGTTATACGTTTACTCCCACAACACGCGGGACCTTTAAGGCTTCCTACACGCGAGCAACCCAGGATGAACATTTGCCTTCCTATGATCTTGCCGGCGCCAATGCACCTTTTGTAAATGCACCATCGCATTTGGACGGGCAGATTGATACTACAGTAGTGCAGCTCGGACTCAATTCCCGGCCGATGCCAAAATTATCGATAACGGCCAATCTGCGTTATAACGATATCAATGACAAGACACCGTTGGCGGGTTATGTTGGTAACAATGGCACAGGTGTTATCAGTGTATGGAACACACCACATTCTGTTAAGACCACGTCAGGAAAACTGGAAGCGAATTATCGTCTGCCGCAAAATTTCAGCGTGATTGGTGGCGTGGATTATTCGAGTCAGGATCGTACCTATCCGACTATGGGTAACGTGTATGTTCCTTTCCGTTCCGATCTCAAGGAAACTACTTACCGGCTGCAATTGCGTCGCGCCTTTGCGGATGCACTCAGCGGTAGTCTGGCCTATCTGCATAGCAGCCGAGACGGATCTACGTATACTGACGCGAACGGTACGCCGTATGCCAACGAGATCAACCCAATCCATATTGCGGATCGTAATCGTGATAAATGGCGTGCTGCGATGGACTGGGAACCGCTAGAAAAATTGTCAATGCAATTTCGCGTAGAACATAGTAAAGACAAATATCCAGACGCTGGGCGACCGTATGGATTGAAGGAAGGTACCGCACAACTCTATGGCGTCGATGGCAGCTATGCTTTCTCCGAAGATTGGAAGTTATCTGCCTGGTACACCAATGATGTCACCAAGGCCGAGCAAATTGGTTTTCGAGCCGCGTCTACTGGCGCGGCCGACGCAGTTAAAAATGCACATCTAAAGGATGTCGGAGATTCTCTGGGGATCAATCTGCGCGGTAAGCTCAGCGCCAAAATTGATGGTGGTGCGGGTGTTGATTGGTACAAAACTACCAGCAGCTACCCTCAGGATTTGACGCTGACCGGCGCCGGGACGGATTACCCAACGGGTACAACCGGGCCTCTACCCGATATCAGAAACAATCTTCTCCGTCTCAAACTCGATGCCAAATATGCTTTCGACAAGAATACGGACTTGCGTATTGATTTGATTCACGAGCGTTGGCACACGGATGACTGGTCCTGGAACTTCGCCGACGGCACACCATTTACTTATTATACAGGTAATATAACGTGTACCGGTTGTTCACTCACGCCAGTGCCTGTCGTAGACGGCACCACCGTCACGGCAAAACAAACACAGAAGTCGAATTTCATCGGGCTGCGCTATATTTACAAGTTCCATTAGATTTTATGGCCAAGCTTGGTAGGACGGCAGATATCTCATCCAGGAAGAAAAACAACTGGAGTGGTCATGAATAACAATAACCCCGGACTGATTAACCGTTGCTGGAGTGTCCTGAAGCAACCCAGCGCAAAATATTCCTTGCTGACATTGTTACTGGTGGGCTTTTTTTCCGGCATTATCTTCTGGGGTGGATTTAATACGGCGATGGAAGCCACCAACAGTCTGGAATTCTGTACATCGTGTCATGAGATGCGCGACACGGTATATCAGGAATACAAGGAAACCATTCATTATTCCAATCGCACCGGTGTACGTGCCATTTGTTCGGATTGTCATGTACCCAAAGACTGGATACACAAGGTCGCTCGCAAGGCGCAAGCTACGGTTAAGGAATTACCGGCCAAGGTAATGGGGACGATCGGGACACCGGAAAAATTCGAGGCCAAACGCATGGAACTGGCAACCAACGAATGGAAGCACATGAAAGAAACCGATTCACGTGAGTGTCGCAATTGTCACAGTTTCGATGGCATGGATGTGAAAAAACAAAAGCCTCGTGCCCAGCAGGAACATGAGAAGGCGAAGCAAGAAAATAAAACCTGCATTGATTGCCACAAGGGCATCGCGCATTTGCTTCCAAAAGAATATAAGGAAGATGAGGAATAAGCGGGGGCTGTATCTTCATATATTGCAGCTTGGTCGTAACTAAGTTACACCAGGCGCCGCCATGAAATAGTATTCCAGAATGCGATTATTCAGGGATTAATTCGGTTGCAGCATAATCTCCATATTAGAAATACACTTTATTTTTGAGGGACATAACCTATCACCAATGGGAGAGTCAAAATCAAAAACCACTTGATCCAGATCATTCGATTTATTGCATATAGATGGTAGAAAGAATCAACGAACATGGTGTATTAGGACGAACTAATAAAGTTTTTACAAATAGCGAAATACCTCAGGTAATCAGTAGTTCTGTATCGCGATCCTAATACGACCTCAGTAAAAAGAATAACGATAGAGGTGGGTGCTATGAAGATCAACATACACTTTCATATCAATGTCATTTTGATGTCATTGATCTTGTTAACCAGTCAGCAGGTATTTGGTTATAGCGGCGGCATTACCGGGTATTCGGGCAAAAACGGCAGTACCTGTACCGCTTGTCACGCAGGTGGTATCGCGCCTTCGATTACCCTGTCGGGACCTCACGCCGTTACCCCGAATAGCCTCAATAGCTACACTTTAACGATTTCTGGTGGTCAACAGAAAACAGGTGGTTTGGATGTCAGCGCCAGTGCCGGGATTCTTTCGGCATTAATTGCGCAGACCAACACACGCCTGGCATCAGGAGAAATCACTCACACCGCTCCGGCCAATGTTGCAGCGAACGGCACGGTTTCCTGGATTTTTGACTGGCGGGCACCAGCGACATTGGGTTCCTCCACTCTCTATGCAGCAAGCGTCTCAGCAAATGTCGATGGCAATAACACCGGTGATGGTGTTGCCAACACGAATTTGATTGTGTCGGTGTCTGATGCGGCGCCGAAGCCTCCCGTGGCTGTCATTAACGCACCGATGACTGCTGCCATCGGTGCCACCGTGAGTTTTGATGGTTCTGGTTCGTACGATCCTGATGGCACCATCTATCAATACGAATGGAATTTCGGCGATGGCCACACGGCGGTCGGCCCGCAAGCCGTCAACGCCTTTAGTGCAGCCGGCATCTACACGGTTACGTTAAAAGTGACCGATAATGCTAGTCTGACGAGTACCACCTTTGTGGACATCACGATTGGTGGCACGCTTGTGCCGGTGGCGAATCTCGGTGGCCCCTACACGGGAACAACCGGGCAATCCGTCAGTTTTGATGCCGGTCAATCCTCCACCGCAGCAATTGTTCGCTATCTGTGGGATTTTGGCGATGGTTCAGTCGTACAGATAACAACCTCGCCGCTTATCAGTCATAGTTTCGCGCAGCCGGGTTCATACACCGTTGCACTGGCAGTGCAGGATGCCAATAATCTTACCGGATTTGACAAGACGGTTGTGGTGATCACGGACGTATCAACACCACCACCGCCTGTTACAGATGGTCCAACCCTGTATGCCAACAATTGCCAAAGTTGTCATGGACTGTTGGCAAGTAGTAGCAAGCTCAATCGCACGGCAACGCAAATTCAGACGGCGATCAGTAACAATGCCGGCAACGTGATGGGATCACTCAGTGGTTTAAGCACTGCGCAGATCCAGGCGATCGCCATGGCGTTGGTATCAGTGACACCGCCACCGACCGATGGACCGACGCTGTACGCCAATAACTGTCAAAGCTGCCATGGTCCGTTGGCAACCAGTGCCAAACTCAATCGTACTGCCGCGCAGATCCAGACTGCAATTACCTACAACGCAGGCAACGTGATGGGATCACTCAGTGGCTTGACCGCCACGCAGATCCAGGCGATTGCGACGGCGTTGGTATCGGTGACACCGCCACCGACCGACGGGCCGACACTGTATGCTGTCAATTGTTCGGGTTGCCATAATCCGCTGACGAACAGTACCAAGCTCAATCGTACCGCCACGCAGATCCAAACGGCGATCACCAATAATGCCGGCAACGTGATGGGCACACTGAGTGGATTGACGTCG
Organism: Gammaproteobacteria bacterium; assembly: GCA_024641475.1. GTDB lineage: Bacteria > Pseudomonadota > Gammaproteobacteria > UBA6429 > Thiohalophilaceae > JACQBC01. Next base: position 32 of record JAHECZ010000022.1, on the reverse strand, counting down.
ACGCAGATCCAGGCGATCGCGACGGCGTTGGT